>NC_010161.1:2365000-2619061 GCF_000196435.1 Bartonella tribocorum CIP 105476
TCATCCGTTAACTGTACCATCCAACTGGTTTGATTACCGGTGTCGATTTCCTGAAACTCAGCCTTTTGATATCCTCGAGGAAAACAATCATGAACCCCCTGAATGGTAAATTGGCTATCTTGCACACACATGGTTACAGAGCCTGCCCAGTTTCCTTTTTTTTGCGCCCCTTCCGCATAAAAATAATAGAACCGCGAGGCAAGAGGTCCTTCGATTAAGGTTTTACATTCTGTCACGGGAACCACCCACCATCCTTCGCTCACCCACCCTGAAAACGTACGATATCCAAGAGCAATCCCCACAGACTGTTGGGTCGTATTACACACCCTAAAGTCTGCTTTTACACAAACACTAAAGGGAAACAAGAGCAAAATGCTCAAGAGAAAAACCTTTAATCTTGTCTCAAACGCCCAACATTGCTTTTTCAAAATCAAAAAAATTTCTCTATAATGCAAATTCTCAAAACAAACCATACATCTCTTTTTTCAAAAGCTTTTCAAGTTTAAAACATATATTTTTCTTTTTATAGCCCTTTTATCAAGGCATATATTTTAAAAATTTTACAAAATATTTAAAATCAATTTGTAAAAAAACTATGATGCTTGATTGATTTTTTATTTTTCAAGCTTTTCCAACATAAATTCATCGTCGAAAAAACAACTTAAGACATATAATTTGGAGAAAATACAATGAATGATACAGTAACCGACCAAACACACGCTATATCCGTCAACCAATTACGCTCTTTTATCGAACGAATCGAACGACTAGAAGAAGAAAAAAAAACTATTTCTGACGATATCAAAGACGTATACACGGAACTTAAAGGCTCTGGTTTTGACAGCAAAGCGGTTCGAAGCATCATACGGTTGCGTAAAAAAGAAGAGCATGAACGAATGGAAGAAGAAGCAATCATTGAGCTTTATAAAAATGCGCTTGGGATGAATTAACTCTATCGATAGCATTGGGAATTTTCTTACAAAAATGGAAAAAATGAGTGAATGCACAAAAATTCTGCTAACCGTGAGTCGTTTATGCCAAATAACAAAAATTTCATGTAATTTGTGACAAGACGTCTGGTCACAGGATGTGTAAGATTGTAACAGCCCTCGCATTTAAAAGGATTCATGAAAAGCACATTTTTATTCTTGTTCTCTCATCATTTTTATCCACACCAGATCTTCCACTTTTAAGCCAACCCTCCCTGCACGTGTCAGCAAAAGATTTTGATTGCTTCACCCTAAAAACAAGTATGAAATGAGAAAACCTTACGCTATTCAAAACGCTCATTTAAATTGAAATAAATTATGATGATCAATCCATTCATTCTATAAGAAGAAAAACCTTGAAAAGGATCAGCAATTGAAATCCGCTAAACAAGAGTCTGAACTTTTTACAGAGTGGGCTTTTTACAGGAAAAAAGAGGTGTTAAGGATCTTAATCTTTGAGGAGAGGGAAAAACCAGCTTATTGATACATCTGGTAAAAAGACCTTAATAGAGCTTCATTCGAATCTATTGACAGACTCATATCGACCATTCCTTCGAGAGGTTAGAATGTGATCTCTCCATTTTCCAGCAATCATCAAATAATCTTTGGCATAGCCTTCTTTTTCAAAATGAAGGCGTTTTAATAAAAGTCCGCTTTTTATATTCTCTGGTCTATAATTTGCCATCACTCTATGCAGATGATAAACATGAAAGATATGACCTATGAGCGCCGATAAACTTTCAAACATAAGGCCTTTGCCTTGTTGTTTTTCATCAAGAGAAAACCAAGATGACAGGCTTGAAAAACACCACGAACCACGTTTGTAAAGTTCACAACACCAATGATTGTGTTTTCATTTTTTAATCGTACGGCATATCGGTATGCTTGTCCTTGTGCGCTTTCATAAGCAAATGCATTGGCTCGTGTTTCCCAAGCTGTTAGGCTGTGGTAATCATCAGATCTTAACGGTTCCCATAGACGCAGATGATTCGCATTACGTGAGAAATAAGAAGACAGTTCAACGGCATCTTCTAAACCGATCAATGTGGAATTTGTTCGCTTTGTGTTTATTGCCATCATTTTCCCCTCCCATAAACATTCCAATAACACGTTAATTTATCGTGACAAATCATTATGTTAAACTTAAATCATAACGGTGAATACAGTAAGCTTTTCTCACCACAATGCTTATCACATTGAGAATCAATAAGGATCATTTTCTTTTTCATCATAAGCAAGATTGATGTATTTTAATAGGGGCACGACCTTCACGTAAAACAGAGCGTCATTGGTTTGCCAATTCACGGGCTTGTTTTAAAGAGACATCTCTCAAAGAGCACCCAAACCCATTTCACGGCGCCGACCATGAAGGGTATAACGATAAAGCCCCCATGAAATAATATAGCACCACCATCTTTACACTTATGAAGTAGCAAGCCAGCACTATCACACACTTTGCCAACTCGTCGGTGTTACGACAGCTCTTGGCACTTGAAAGCGTTCATAAGAGCCATTTTTTAATCCTTTCTTGTATAAATTTTACCCACACACCAGCCCCGCTTGTGACGTGCAAGCAAGTGATTTTGATTGTTTCAAGATAAACAGCTTTGAAATGAGAGAATGTTACGATATTCGAGGTTCTAACTCAATATGAATAACGATAAATTGTTATTATAAATCAACATCTTGTCTAAAGAGCAAGGTATAAAGATAAGGAAAGACTTCTTATGAATGCGCTTAAGGACTAAAAGCTATAGAAACATTGGAGTCTGACAAAATCTGTGACGAGGCGAGCATACTTCCATAGATGAAATTGCGACAAAACGCACCGCTACAATCGTTTTTTCTTTATCAAGAATTGTGCAAAAAAGCCAAATATAAAAATATAAATAGCAAAGTGAGAGCTTCAATAATCCGTTCACCAGTGCCATAATTTTTAGCCGCAGTCAAAAGTATGGTGTCAAAATCTGCTCTTTATAAATTTAATGGCGTATCACTCTTCAATACCCCCAAGTGTTCTACATAAAGCAATAATACCATACGAATCAAAATGCTTAGATATTAAGCTAAAACATTAACGTGAACATGCTTCCATTTCTTCGCGTAAAATTTCAAGTTCTAGCCATTCTTCTTGCTTTTGTGTGCAAGTATTTTTCTTTTTTTCCAATGCCGTTGATAAACGTTCAAAGCGTTCTTTATCACGACGATAAAGAGCTGGATCAGAAAGCTCTTGTTCAATTTTTTTTATTTCATTTTGCAAAACAGCGATTTCTTCAGGCAATTTTTCCAATGCATAAACCTGCTTATAAGACAGTCTTCTTGGTGTTTTTTTCTCCCGTGCTATCAAGCTAGGATCTGTTGATGAGATCTGTTTTGAAAACGCTCCCGCATGAGGTTTTGAAGATGCTTTACGGTGCGATAATTCTATTTCTTTGCGTTGTAAGCGGAGAGCCTGCTTATTTTGCGCCATCATATCACTATAGCCGCCCGCATACAAAACCCAATGACCATCGCCCTCTGGTGCCAACATATGGGTTACAGTACGATCTAAAAAGTCTCTGTCATGGCTAACCAACAACACTGTTCCTGCAAAATCAGCAATAAATTCTTGCAACAAATCCAAAGTTTCCATATCCAAATCATTGGTCGGTTCATCAAGAATCAAAAAGTTTGCAGGACGCGAAAGAAGACGTGCAAGCATGAGACGTGCTCTTTCTCCCCCTGAAAATTCTTTAAGGGGAGTGCGTGCTTGTTCCGGCAAAAATAAAAAGTCTTTCATATAAGAAACCACATGCCGTTCCTGTCCATTGATCACAAGAGTATCGCCCCTTCCCCCCGTGAGATAATGCGCCAAAGTTTCTTCTTCATTGACAATACGTTGCTGATCAAGCAATGCCATGGAGAGGTTATAGCCATGCCTTACCGTTCCACTATCCACGGCTTCTTTCCCAATCAATACGGAAAGGAGCGTTGTCTTTCCAATACCATTGGGCCCTACCAAACCGATTCGAGCACCCCGCTGAATACGTAAAGAGAAATCTTTCACAATAACGCGCTCACCATAAGATTTTGAAATTTTCTTTGCTTCAAGCACCAGTTGACCAGAATCATGACTTTTAGCAGCGCTCAAAAGTGCACTTCCCGGCTGTCCTTTATAAGTTTGATGACGTTGTCTTAAGTCTTTTAATTCGCTCAAACGCCGTACATTACGCTTACGCCGTGCACTGATACCATAACGCAACCATTGCTCTTCACGGGCAATTTGGCGCCCCAATTTATGCTGCTCGATGGCTTCTTCTTGCAACGCTTTATCACGCCAACTCTCAAATTCTGAAAAACGCTTTTCTAGCCTTTTGGTTGTGCCACGATCAAGCCATACCGTTGAACGCGTGACATTTTCTAAAAATCGTCGATCATGAGAAATCACCACAATCGCCGAACGCAAAGAAGACAAAACTCCTTCCAACCATTCAATGGTTGGTAAATCAAGATGATTGGTTGGTTCATCTAAGAACAAAATATCCGGCTTTGCTGCAATGGCGCGTAACAATGAAACACGCCTCTTTTCACCCCCTGAAAGCGTTTCTAATTTTTCACCCCCCGAAAACCCTAAATTTGTGCGAAGCGTATTGATCCATTGGACATCAGATGTCTCGTCCAACTCCGCTTCCATATAAGCGTTAATATCTTCAAAACCTAAACAATCCGGATTTTGAGAAACATAACGGAGTGTTACCCGAGGGTGGCGAAAAATTTCGCCACCATGAGGCTCTAATATTCCTGCGGCAATTTTTAACAAGGTCGATTTTCCACAACCATTCCGGCCTACTAACGCAATACGCGCCCCCTGCTCAACCGATAAACATGCTTGGTTGAGCAAAGGCGTTGTCCCAAAGGTTAGGAAAATGCGGTCAAGCCGCAGTAATGGCACCGCCATTAACGAACGCGGCGCGGACAAGGTGCTTTATACATCACCCCTCTTGCATCACGGTAAGTACATAATTGTTGTACTGGAACTCTTTGCGCACAAGGTGCTTGGTAAACATGTCCTCTACGCCCGCGATACGTACACAATTGTGATGCCTGTTTTTGTTGTCTTCTTTGATTTACAGCCTCACCTGTTACTGTTCCAGCCAAAGCACCAAATGCTGCACCGGTAAGCGCTGCTCCAGCAGTGCTTCCACCAATAGCAGTTCCAGCCAAAGCACCAATTGCTGCTCCGCCCACACCGTAACGTGCAACACGTTCATCATTTGTCGTACAAGCCACCGAACTGAAACCAATCGCAGAAACAACAGCCACTTTAAAAATTGACTTTAACATATCAAAACCTTTCCTTCTCAAGATCAATACATAATATATCGTTTATGTCGGTACTTAATCACGAGGCCCCCCCCTGCCTTATTCAAAATATATTGGAAGAGCTTTATGGAATAGGCACAGACGCTAACAATATAGCTTTTCCAGAACCTAAATGGCAAGAAAAGGTTCCACAAATACGGTTAGAAAGTGTTAAAGAAGAGCCAAATGACACATTTTTATCACAGATTGGCCATTTTACTCCTTTAAGCGTCAAGCCCTTTAAATCAGAAAAACCGATCAAACTAAACAAACATCCTTTAGGTAAATCATATGATGCAAGCTTTGGCAAAACGGGCCAACCTTCTTCCAAACCGCTTGTCAACAACACTGAAATACCTTTTTCAGCCATCATCAACGCTTGCGTCATATGAGAAAGGCTATGGTCACTTCGCTCTCCTCCCAAAGCTCCGCACAAAATAAGCTTTTTTGCACCATTTTGTAGCGCTCTTTCACAAGCCAAAGCACTATCTGTCATATCTTTATCAGAGGGAAAAACCTCACGCGAAATATGGTTATATTTGTCTATCAAAGTCTGATCAGACGAATCAAAATCCCCTAACCATAACTCAGGCTTCACATTAAGCGCAGCTGCATGACGCATACCACCATCCGCGGCAATCACCCGACTGTTTTGAATTTGATTTAGCAAACGATCAGTGATAGAAAGATCTCCATTTAACAATATCGTAAATGTTGTCATGCCATACTTTGCCTTTCACAATTTTTTTCTCTAGCATCTCTTTATCAATGAGAGCCCTTTTTTATAAATAAAAACCGTAATATAGCCAAACGAATCCTTATCCCTAAAGCTTCTTCTAAAAAACACACACAATACAAAGATATCCATGAAATTTGCCAAACTACACCGGAGAGATGACCTGCACTGCAATCCAAATCCAACACACGCCATTGCTCAACGAAATTTTCTTTTTCGCTCTCTCCCTTATAAAGTAACTTTCATCAGTTTCATGCTTCTCCTTTCAGCTTGTCATACGCACCTTTCTCAAAATGATAGGCTCTCTTCCAGTTCTTCTGAAACAACCAAGCATACCAACAATCACAATATCTATGTCACATTAAGCGCTCTGCAACACCCCCGTATTTTGCAAATGTATGGTGGCGTCTATCATAATGCAAAACTTGAACGCTTTTTAGCAAAAATTATCCGTAAACTAACAATCGCATCCCACCATCTTCATCAAAGCTATTTTATAACAATTTTAAACTCAGAAAGTGTCAATGCATTTGCACTCCCCAATGGTTCGATCTACATCACCCGTGGTATGCTGGCACTCGCCAATGATTCTTCAGAAGTTGCTGCAATTTTAGCTCATGAGATGGCACATATCAGAGCCAATCATGGCATTTTGCGTCTGCAAAAAGAAGCCCAATTGAAGATGGCAAATCATATGTCTCCACATCTTCTTTCTTCTATGAACAAAAAACTTCACCCTCCCTTAAAAAACAAGCAACAACTTGCACAATTTTCCCGCAATCAAGAGCTGGAAGCTGATTCCCTTGCACTCGAAATGCTTCAACAAGCAGGATATGATTCATTTGCTTTACCGCGCTTTCTTCAAACAATGGAAGCCTATAGTCATCTTCAGAATATTTCTGGCACCCAAAATGCTCCCTTAGACTTTCTGACCTCTCACCCGACCACTCCTCAACGCATTCGGCTTGCAATAGAAAAAGCACGTAAAATCAGTAAAGATAATCATAAAATCATTGATCGTGATTCTTTTTTCACAAGCATTGATGGCATGACTTTTGGAGGAAGCTTTGATACAGGTTTTTTACGAGGCAACCAATTTATTCACCCACAATGGCGCATTGCTTTTTCTGTTCCCAACAATTTTACAATAGAACATTCAGCACAAACAGTTTGGGCCAGCGGACCAGATAAAATTGCGATTCGTTTTGATGTTGTTCCTCATCCTGCTGGAATATCTGTAAGTGATTATTTGAAAAGCGGGTGGATTATCGGTCTAGACTCATCCTCTATCCGCCCCCTCACAATTCAAGGGCTCCCCAATCAAGAATTTACGCGTCCAGGCTTCACTCATCAAGGATACCTAGGCCAAAGTTTACTTGGAGCGCAAGCTCGTGCAACCCATGAACAATGGCAATTTGATGTTGTTGTCATTCTGTTCAATAATTATATTTTTCGTTTTCTGACAGCCGCCCCCTATAATTCTCCAAATTTTGCAGAGATTGCCCAAAAAACGGTCCAAAGCTTTCACCCTCTCTCAACTTCACAGTTAAAAAAATTGAAACCCTTAAAAATCCGTGTTGTCCGCGTTAAACAAGGAGAAAATATTGCAAACCTTGCCAATAAAATGCAACACACACCAGACAAAGAAAAACTCTTTCGTATCCTCAACGCCCTCTCACCAACTCAAGCTTTAAGCGCCGGTACAAAAGTGAAAATTATCACCGAATAAGGCTCCTTTTTCATCTGCTATAGTCTTAATTCTTGTCTGTCTGTATCACACCTTACCCCAAGCACATACACAAATGAAGCTGGTACCCTCAAAACCAGCTTCATCATGCCCCACACCCCCGCATCTGTAATATTCTCCTTCCCTCTAAAAAGCCTTATCACGGCTTATATATCGTGAAGATCTTCTGAATGAACGGTAAGGAGAGCAGAACATTATTTCTGCACAGAATCTCTCCTAAGACCTTCTCAGACGAGCCTCCCCCTCCAATCTTCTTTTGCTCATAAAACTGCTCGATGAACCAGTAAAGAAGCGTATTGCTTGATAAAGCTGGTCCCCTCAAAACCAGCTTCATCATGCCCCACACCCCCGCACCTGTAATATTCTCCTTCCCTCTAAAAAGCCTTATCACGGCTTATATATCATAAGCATCTTCTGAATGAACGGTAAGGAGAGCAGAACGCAATTTTTGCAAAGCCCGTGCTTCAATTTGGCGCACACGCTCTTTCGAAATTCCTAATTTTTCACCCAAGACTTCTAAAGTAGCCCCCTCTTCATTGAGGCGACGAAAGCGAATAATTTCCAACTCTCGTTCGTTGAGAATTTGCAACGCATCGTAAAGCCATTGCGTACGCCGTTGACCATCAATCACTTGCTCAATTAAAGCGTCAGGAAGAGGGCTCTCATCGACCAAAACATCCATCTTTGCAACGGGACTATCACTGTTCTCAGAAACAGAAACGCTTAAGGAATTATCAGAACTGGAAAAACGAAAATCCATTGTTTCAACATCGCGTACGGAAACACCGAGTTTTTCAGCAATTGTACGAAAAATATCCTGTTTTGACAAAGCACTATCATCTTGCACCAATTTTGCGCGCAAACGCCGCAGATTAAAGAAAAGTGCTTTTTGCGAAGAACTGGTTCCTCCACGAACGATTGACCAGTTTCGCAAAATATAATCTTGAATAGAAGCGCGTATCCACCACGTTGCATAAGTCGAAAAACGCACTTCCCGATCAGGTTCAAAACGTGCTGCGGCTTCCAACAGTCCCACATACCCTTCTTGTACCAAATCCCCTAAAGGCATTTTGAAACGCTTAAAGCGGTTCGCAATAGCAATCACCAAACGCATATGAGCCGCTGCAATTTGATGCATCGCATCATCATCGCGTTTATCTTTCCATCGCAGAGCCAAATCATGCTCTTTTTGTCGTTCAAGATAAGGTGCTTTCATAGCAGAACGCATCATATTACGTCCTAAGCTTTTGTCTGCATCGCTATAATTTTTGCTGCTTTTATAAACAGCATTTGAAAGATTACCCATAATAACCCCTTGCGATTAAAATTATCAAAATTGATTTGGCAACGACATCATTGTTCTTTCTTAAAAAAGAACGCAAAAGTTGTTCACTTTTGTTTCACTACTTTAGCGTGTAATTTTATAATCGCAATTGTTTTTTTCATCATCATGGTAAAACTTCTTGTCATAAGACATAATTTCACCTGTAAAATGCCCCCACATATGCCTTTTAGCCTATGAAATATTTGAAAAAATTTTCTCTTCACTTTTCATGGCAAAACAGCAAAAAAAATAAAATGATCAGACAAAATACATGCTGCTTTTTTGATGATCGATTCCGTTTCCTTTTAAATTTAGAGAATCTATTTATGCTTTCAGCTTTACATTACAACTAATCAGCCTTACATTACAACTAATAAGTGTAATATACAAATATAAAACATCCCAACTGAATGAAAACTGAATAAAAGAGAAGCATCTAAGTTTTAAAGGCGCAAAAAGAACCATCAAAAAACGACAAGAGTGATTGAAGCAAGCGCAACAAACGTGTTAAAGAAAGAGCAGCATTATGGAGTTGTCGCAAAAGGCTTTTTACCAGTATCGCACTGAGAAAGAAAATGATCATGGATAGCAAGATTGTTCAACAGAATGAGATTCTTCAGGATGATATTCTCATTGAAAAACACGGAAGGGGTAAATTTGAAGGTTTTCGTTTTTATGCGAACAAAAACAATACCGATCAAACAACTGAGGAGCAATGCTCAATAGAGAATGAACATTTGATTCTTGCGTTTTCCAAACGTGCAATACGTTTTTGTGCTTGCGCAAATGGTGATTTTACCCTTAGTTCTGATGGTATTGTGCGCTGGATTGGTCAACCTGTAGGGCAACTTGTTGCCACAGAAGATTTTTTCAAACCCAAATTAATTGTCTTAGCAGACTCACAACTCATCGGAGAATCCCGCGATAACGTCGTGAAACGGTTAGAGCGCTTTGTAACCTTTCATTTTGAAACGGCTTTAAAGCCCCTATTTGATTTACGCAATGCTGATAATTTAACAGATTCAACCAACAGTCTTGCCTTACAACTGATTAACTCTTTAGGGGTCATACCCCGCCGCGAAGTTTTAGACCTTGTCAAAAACCTTGCGCAAGAATCACGTGCCATTCTTCGACGTCTAGGTATACGTTTTGGCGCTTTTCATATCTACGTTGCAGGAATGCTTAAACCTGTTCCGGTTCAAGCCATTACCCTTTTGTGGAACCTTCAAAATGCAGGACAAAACCAAACGGGTTTGGCTGAAATTTTTACAGCGTTATCGGCTGGTCGAACCTCTTTAAGTGTTGACCCTACCTATAACCGTCAATTTTATCAATTAGCCGGTTATCGAATCTTAGGACAACGTGCCGTGCGAATTGATATTTTAGAACGTCTTGCCAATCTCATTCGCCCTGCCCTCCATTGGAAGCAAGGAAGTGATCCCAAACCCGATGGAGCCTATGACGGCAAAAGTTTTTTTGTAACCCCAGCCATGATGTCCATTCTTGGAGCCAATGGAAATGATATGGAAGAAATTCTCAAAGGACTTGGCTACCAATCACACAGTATAAGCAATACTGTTTTTGAACAAAATCTCCTTGCACACAAAGCCTCTTCCCTTATCAATGGGACAACACAAGAAGTTCCAGCAGCAGAATGCGTTGGCAGTCTATGGCAAACAATCAATACACCCAAAACAGCACAAGAAGAACAAAATACCTCATCTCTGAATATTTTATCCTCATCCTCTCGTATTGAAAAACACTCCCATAACACCAATCATTTACCAGCAGCTGAACCTGTTGGAAATTTTGCCAAAGCTACTCCCCCTAAAGCAGAAGATAAAGTCGTTTTATTATGGTACTATAAGCATCAACTTCACCACCACTCACAAAAAAGACGTGATAAATCTGGACATAAATGGAAAAATAGACCGAAGAGTGCTGTACAAAAAGAGGGCAATGCGAATGGAAATTTCCCTCAAGAAGCACCATCACAAACAAAACGTTCTCATAAGTTCCATAAATCCCAAGACAAACGCGCAAATTATAAACCTTTTCAAAAAGAAAAGCGTTTTAACCCTGATTCACCTTTTGCGAAATTAGCTGTGCTACGCGATCAACTCTCCCATCATAAAAACACGCACACACTTTCCTCTAAAGAGCATTAAAATAACAAATGGAGTTTGATCTTGACCCACGTAGTAACCGACAACTGCATTCACTGCAAATATACGGATTGCGTTGAAGTTTGTCCTGTCGATTGTTTTTATGAAGGTGAAAATATGTTGGTCATTCATCCTGATGAATGCATCGACTGTGGTGTTTGTGTGCCAGAATGCCCAGCAGAAGCCATTGTACCTGATACAGAACCAGGACTAGAAAAGTGGTTAGAACTTAATCTTCATTATGCAAACAAATGGCCCAATTTAACCACAAAAAAAGACCCTTTACCTCAAGCAAAAGAAATGGATGGCGTTCCAAATAAACTAGAAAAGTATTTTTCAGAAAATCCAGGAAGTGGAGAAGAGTAATGATACAATGTATAATTCCCTTCTTCAACAATTGAAAGACTTCTCTTGTAAAAATAAAAAAAATCCTTAAGCGAAATGATTGATTCTTTTGAATTTTGATGTTAGTGTTATTCTAACATGATCATCTTTCTAAGTATTTTTCTTCGCTTTTTTAGTAAAGCAATGTATTTTTTTGGGATTTAAAAGTACTCGGCTTTTATGCTCACTTAATTGGTACAATATACTTGGTTAAAGAAAACTCAACCCTCAGGTTTATAACCTGTTTTCCGATGCATTTGTTGATCATAAGGGAGTAAACTAAAATTATGGCATCCCAACATGGAACGTCCTCCAAGACTAAAGAATTTGCAACCTCTGAATATATTGTCTATCCCACGCATGGAGTGGGACAAATTATAGCGATTGAAGATCAAGAAGTTGCAGGACATAAATTAAAACTTTTTGTCATTCATTTTGCGAAAGATAAAATGGATGTCAAAGTCCCCATTGCAAAAGCCCTTTCCGTTGGAATGCGTAAATTATCTGCTGGTGATTCCGTCGAACGCGCTTTAAAAGTCTTACGCGGAAAAGCACGTGTGAAACGAACCATGTGGTCACGCCGTGCACAAGAATATGATGCTAAAATCAACTCCGGGGATCTTATTTGTATCGCTGAAGTGGTCCGTGATCTTTTTCGCTCTAACCTACAGCCTGAACAATCATACTCTGAGCGTCAACTTTATACCGCTGCTCTTGAAAGAATGGCGCGTGAAATTGCGGTTATCAATAGCCTTTCTGAAACAGAAGCGATTAATCTTATAGAGATGCATCTCTCCAACAAGCCGAAACGCGAATTTAAAACTGAGAGAGAAGAAACCGTTGAAAACAGCAAAGCTGTTTACGCTGCATAATATATTCTTTCATAACAATAAGATATTTTGATAAAACCAGCTTTTTGCTGGTTTTATTTTTTTATCATCCTCTGCACTCTCAAGGATAGAGTTTTTAACCAGCGCCGATAAAAATCTAGCTTTTCGACAAATTCCACCCGCCACCGCTTCATGCGCTTTACTTCACAGCCAGCACATTGATGAATCATCATGATACATCATTTTTATATTCAATCTAAATCTAAATACAGGAAGATTCTCTCACATCAAATCATTAAAATGACCTCCTTACACGTCATATGCAATTCAAGATATTGATTTATAAAGATAGTTTATCATTTTTTCATATTGAACGAAAACCTCGAATATCATAGGATTCTTTCATTTCCAACCTATTCTACGTTGAATCAATCAAAAACGCTTGCTTACCCACAACAAGCGGAAAAATCATGTGAGTAAAAGCTTTACAAAAAAGGCATACCTCTTATGAACCGTTTCAACAACCCTTGACTCGTGAAACATTGAGAGCGAGCAAAGTCTATGACGGTGCTCATTCTACACCTTTATGAAACCTAAAGTAGGATAAATGAATTTTATCTTATTTCATGGGGCTTTATCATTATACCCTTCACGAAGCCCCATCACGAAATGGACTGAAAACCATATTGAGAAGGGTTTAAAAAAATACGTGAATGTACAACACAATTATATTCTGGGGCGTTTTATTTTTCATGATGCTCATGATCCCATAAAAGAACGATAAAAAAGCATAATCTCCATTCTTTAAAAGACATTGCCGTCGATGCTTTTGAAAACCGTAAAGCTGAATTAAACATGAAAGCTGGTTTGCACCTTTACAGCCTTTATATTCTTCGCAAATGAGACATCCTTCCTGTTTTATAAATTCAACTAATTGATTTATAATGATAATTTAGCGTTATTCATATTGAATTACCCCCGAATAACGTATGATTCACTCACTTCAAACCTGTTTATATTGAATCAATTAAAATCACTTGTTTACATGTCATAAGCGAGGCTGGCGTGTGGGTAAAATTTGTATAATAAAGGACTAAAAATGGATCTTATGAACGCTCTCAAGTGCCAAGAGCTGCCGCAACACCCACGAGCTGGCAAATATAATGACGGTGCTGGCTTGTTACTTCATAAACGTAAAGATGGTAGTGCTATATTATTTCATGGGGGCTTTATCGTTTACCATTCACAGGCACCACCGTGAAATCGGATTGGGTGTTCTTTGAGAGATGTCTCTTGAAAACACAAACAGAAATACACAAATACCCCGGCCCCGATTTAGCATACAAAAGCTAATACAGCAGCCCTTATCCGTTTCAATCTTTATCTCACGCTTGCCACCTTTTTCTCACACATAACTACAGCGTTAGAACTGGATGCTGATTTACAAGCAATAGAAAAAGTACACGTTCTCTGAGGAAAACAACGTCATAAGGTTACAACCCTACCAGCAATGAATGAGAGAGATATTCTAGCTTTTGATCAAATACTCTGTAAAAAACAATGATACAATTGGCTTTTCGTGTGCTTATCGTAACAAACGTTCGTCCATATCCTTTGTGCCATAGGCATAAGGTCAAATTGATCGTGCTATCTGAACAGATCTTAGCTCAAAAATACGAAAAAAAAGCATAATTCTCATAAAAATTTCATTCGCCTTTATCATCGATAAACACTAAAGGCTATTAAACAACCCCCTACTGTCTTACAATAGTTTTCTTTTTTCTTCTTATAAGGGACCAACAACCATTAAGCCCTCAATGTTTTAATACCCCTTACATTTAAGACTATCCATTATAGGTATTTTTCTTATACACTTTTTACCTATATGCTATCCTCGTTTATAACGTGTAAGCAAATAGTTGTCATTGATTCAGCATGGAACAAATTTGAAATGAAAAAATCGAAGCCTTTCATTTAAGACGCAAAACAATAAATGATCTTTATAAATCGATGCTGTGTGGATATAAATCACAATTCTTTTATTGAGAAATGCATATGACCCTATAAACTTGTATGAATAAACCATTGGCTATTCATCATACATTCTCAACAGAAACACCTCATGCTTAAAATCTTGAATCAATGCCCCTCAATGACGATATTTTACGATCTCATAGAGCAAGAAATATAGACCCTTAAAACATAGAATAAAATGCGATACAGATAGGATATATAGTTTTACATCTTATGACAGCATTGATTATTTTTATGCTTTCCTTTTACCTTCCCTAGAAAACAACTCTTTAAAAATATTTTTAAGAAAAATGATTCCATAACTGAACAAACTTATATTGATATCCAAACTCTTGACGAAACCATTATAAAAAACTCTGCACACAAGCAATTCGATCGCCTCTCAAGAAAACAAGAAAATCATCCCTCACAATAGAATCATTGTTTTAAAGTAAAAAACCTTACCTCCTCTATTCAAGGAAATAGCAGAAAACACACGCACCCCATACATACCGATGAATCACAAGGAATTTCCCTCGCAGAAGAAAAATAAAACGCTAAAGTCTTAACCACGAGAACGGAACGCCCACGGTACATTCCGGTTTTCAGATCAATGGCATGAGGGCGACGCAATTCACCAGAATTTTTATCCTCGATATAAGCCAGCGCCTTCAGAGCATCAGCCGAACGGCGCATGCCGCGCTTCTAAAAGAGAGATAAAATGCTAAAGTCTTAACCACGAGAACGGAACGCCCACGGTACATTCCGGTTTTCAGATCAATGGCATGAGGGCAACGCAACTCACCAGAATTTTTATCCTCGATATAAGCCAGCGCCTTCAGAGCATCAGCCAAACGGCGCATGGCGCACTTCTCAAAAGAGAGATAAAATGCTAAAGTCTTAACCACGAGAACGGAACGCCCACGGTACATTCCGGTTTTCAAATCAATGGCATGAGGGCAACGCAACTCACCAGAATTTTTATCCTCGATATAAGCCAGCGCCTTCAGAGCATCAGCCAAACGGCGCATGCCGCGCTTCTAAAAGAGAGATAAAATGCTCAATCCTTAACCACGAGAACGGAACGCCCACGGTACATTCCGGTTTTCAGATCAATGTGATGAGGGCGACGCAATTCACCAGAATTTTTATCCTCGATATAAGTCGGCGCCTTCAGAGCATCAGCCGAACGGCGCATGCCCCTCTTCGCTGGAGAGGTTTTTCGTTTAGGTACAGCCATAAAAAGACACTCCAAATCCACTAAAACAGAAAAAGCAATGCCCAAAATGACAATGCTTTATTTAAAAACACCATAAAATTTGGGGGCACTATACACTGATAAAGAAGAAGAGGCAATGTCAAAATGCTCCTCCTCTTCTCAAAAATGACCTTCCTTTTATCAAAAAGGGTATTACAATCTAAGTGAATATCAAAATTACCGAAAAATTTATGAGTTTTATACCCCAACGAAAACATTTTCATAGGACGAATATTTAATTTTTTATTTGGCATTAAAAGGAATTTTCGCATACAGTAGAGAGATGCATAATAAAGAGAAGCTGATTTTTAATAAAAACCTACGCCAATTGATGAAAATAAGAAAAAGCAACAGCTTCTCTCTTTGAACCTCATCATTTTATTTTTGTAAAAACAAAGGAAGCAAGAATGCACGAATTTACCACTCTTCTTGCAAAACATGGCCACACCGTTGAAAGTCGACTGAGCACTCTGTTAAGTGATCACATCCAAAATGGTGAAATTTCACGCCCTGAAAATTTAATCAAAGCCATGCGCTATGGGGTGCTGAACGGTGGGAAACGCCTGCGTCCTTTTCTTGTAATTCAAAGTGCTGCACTTTTTGATATCCCTGTAGAGCATTCTCTTGATGTTGCATGTGCCTTAGAATGTGTTCATTGTTATTCGCTCATTCACGATGATCTTCCAGCCATGGATAACGATATACTTCGGCGCGGAAAACCTACTGTCCACGTAGAATTTGATGAAGCAACAGCAATTCTAGCAGGCAATGCCCTCTTGACATTTGCCTTTGAAATCATTGCCCATAAAGCGAACACACTGTCTACAGATACAAGAATAAAATTGATCACAGCTCTTGCACAATCAGCTGGGCTTGGTGGTATGCTAGGGGGACAAATGTTAGATCTTGAAGCTGAAAAAAAACCGCAAGAAAACACTGATATCATCACCCTACAACGCATGAAAACAGCCGCCTTAATAAGTTTTGCTTGCCAAGCAGGCGCCATCATTGGCAATGCCTCCCAAGAATTATTGACAAAATTGACAGCTTTTGGAAGCTATCTTGGTTTAGCCTTTCAATTAACCGATGATCTTCTTGATGTCACCGCCAACACGCAAACCCTAGGCAAAACCGCAGGGAAAGATGAAACGGCACAAAAGGCAACTTTTGTTCGTCTTTATGGCATTGAAGAAACCCAAAAGAAGCGAGAGGCACTCCTCACAAAAGCAGAAGCCCTCTTATACCCTTTTGATGATGCGAAAGCACTCCCCCTCCAACAAGCCGCGCGCTTTAGTGCAACACGCAAACATTAACGTCATCCGCTCTTACATTCCACCCTATTGTCCATATCATCCACCATTCTCTTTGTTAAGTGTACAATAAATTTTTCAAAAAACCTTATCATTGATCCGCAGTATATTATTGGTCTCATCATTAAATGCCCCTCATTAAATGGATGTGACAAGCCTTAATAAGGATTGCATTAAAACAAGCACATGAAGTTATAAAAAAGCGCATTATGGATATCCTATTTTGCATGAAGCATGCCTAAAGAACAAAAAAACGTTAAGAAATAAGCATTCAACGCATTGATTTATAATATTAATTTGAAACATAGCGTTGAATATCTTAAATTTTTCTCATCACATACTCTCTCACATTGAATCCATTAAACTCTCTTGCCTGTCGTCATAAGCCAGAGCAGCCTATGGATAAAAGCTGTACAAGAAAGGGAGCAAAATGCCTCTGATGAGCTGTCTTAAATGCCAAGAGCTGTCGCAAAACTATTGGGAAGTAAGGAATTGATGCCGGTTTTCTCTTTCGAAAAATAGAACCACTTTTACAAAATATGGAATAACTCCAGTTTAATAATCATCACTGTCGTCTTTTAATTTGTCACGCTTTTTATCGTATTTATTCAATTCATGGCATCAAAAAATTAAACAGAGAATGATTCTTATGGAAAAAAGAGCAATCCTTATTATACTATAGAATAACGCCATTTGATCTCCGCCCCACATTTAAAAAAAACTAGGAGATCCCTGCCAATGCCAATTTGTAAACAATCTGGATTCTTAAAGCGGGCGCTTATGGCTGTTGTATGGTTCACTGACATAAAAACTCAACAAACAAGACTTGAGAATTCACCACCCACGTAATACCGAATGTGTAAAATTTTAAATCTCTTCCCATCACCACACCCCAAACGACAGTATTTTTACGGCATAATAATAGGATAATTATAAGGACTTTTTTCAAACCAGAATAAATTGCTTCTTTAAAGTGAAATTTTCTCATAAAGATAAAGAGCATCATGATAACGAAGCCTATGCCCCTTGCCAAAGCTGGAAAATATGACCATTAGAAGATAACCTGAATGTAAAAACATACAACAAGACCAAGAAAATACTACGATAATCGATTGTACCATAGCCCCAATCATACCATAGTCATTGAATATCTTTGCTCGCTCACTGTTATTTAGAAATTCCTCTTGGATGCATCATGTCATATATCGTGCGGAGCTCTATGCAAAAACGCGCTATTTGTTTAACATTTTCATCATTACCGGTTCTCATACGCGACACGAGATCAATCATTTGTGTTTTGAAACTCGTGCCATTTTCACTTGAAGAATTAAGAAATTTTTTCGCGTAATCAATCATGGGGTCCGTAGAGTTCATAGACATATTATAAGCCCAGATAAAATCGCTTTCTCTCCAGTTATAATCATTACGCAAACTGCTTATGACATTGAGTAACATGTCTGCTGATATCCATTCATTATAATCACCACGCAATAAATTAACAAAACGTCCACATAAAACAATCAAGATGTGACGATGCTGTATAACGTCAAATTTTGGTACGATATTCTGATAGCCATGGCTGTATACAAATTTTTTTGCTTGTTCCTGCTTTTGAAGATGTTCAAAAGCGCCGTAATTTTCACTGATATATTTTTCGTAAAGTTTATCGTACTGCTCTAGACTCTCTACGCGCGTACATCCCAATAATACAGAGACAGAAAAAAGAATTACAAATGTTACAACACGCGTTACGGATAACAACTTCATCGCTTTAACCTTTTAATAACCATAATTTTTTGAGCGTCATTGATTCCTATCAAATATATTAATCTGTCCTGTTTTCTTGTGGCTTATGTGAAGCAAATTTTACACAACAATATTGCCGCACTTGATTTTATTTCTTCTCAAAGAAAAGATATCGTTCAAAATCTCCATAAATAGGTTTATTATCTGGATGAGAATATTTTATGACATCAAACAATACAGAACGATCACCGCCACCAAAAATAAAAAATGAGAATGAAAGATGTCGTAATCTCAACAAGATGATTCATATTTTAAAGGAAAGGATATCCGCTAACGATACCAACAATAAAATCGATCAACAGGGCATCTATTTGAACAAGCTATGAATTTTTTACCACTGAATGAGCACAGTTTAGCAAGATATTGCCAGCAAAGAACAAGTGAGAATAAGAACATTTTATATACTATCCCATTGACTGAATGCGTACCACCACCATTCCTTTAATAAGGTCATAATCCGGAACAATTATTTTCTTTGCTCCTTTCCAATCTTGTCAGAAACTCTTTGCACAATGTTCATAAGAAGCAATTTCTTTTTTTAAATGATTTTCAAATCACGCCTATTTGTAAAGTGCAAAAGACATGATTTTGATTGATTGAACAGACATAGATTTGCACTAAGAAGAACGAACAATTTTCTACTTTCTCATTCAACATGCAAAACAATAATGAGACTCAATCAAAAACTTGACGCGCTATAACACGCCATAAAATACACGTATCATAATGAGTTACGATGCTCACTGAACTTTTTTGCGCGTTCCTTCTAAGAAAAATACTGCTAACAAATAAATCAATAAATAAACGGCAAAAATATAAACGAGTGAGAAAAAGCCAAACACATTAACCATAGACGCACTCATGTAAAAAAATACCAATAAGCTCAATCTTCCAACGGTTGACAAGAAAGACTCGTATGTAGCCCTAAAATGATCGCTAATACGATCATGCAAAACAACTTCCACACGAAGATAGGTATACTTAATGAGATAAAAAATCATACAGACTAAAATGACAGCAATTTCTTTTCTTGGTTCAAAAAAAGCGACTGTAAAAATCATGGAAACTGAAAAAAATAGCAATAAAACAAAATTTATTGTCTCACTGAGTTTTGTAAAGAGAAAACTAGCCAGAAGCTGCGAGAGCAAAATCAGTGAAAATGTCACACCAAGATCAAAATAAGTGACATAAATATGATGATCTTTAAAGATCCACTGCCAATATTGCGAAAATATATTGAAAAAAATCAATGAAAAATAAAAGCATAAAGAGATATAAGGAACTTTAACAAAAATAGAGACCATCTCTTTAGCTTCACAAATGAGAGAATTTTTCTGAAGAGAATTTATTTGACTTGGTTTTCTCTGTCCTTTGAGGTCATCAAGAAAAAACAAACCAAAGAGTGTTGTCATCAACATTAAAAATGCCGCGCTATACCATATATATTGGCTTGAATAATCAGCAAAATAGGCGCCAATCAAACTAAATATAAACATGCCAATGTAATTATATTGAGAACTTGATCCCAGCACCTTTTTAGTCGATGTCAATTTTGCTTTTGCATATTGCACAAGTAAAGCATTATAAGCTCCCGCAATCAATGTCAGCGATAAGGCATTAAAAGCTTCTGCCAAAAGAAAACCATAAAAGCTTGTAGAAACGCCCATGAGAAAGAGCCATGTGGCAGCAAAAGCCGCCGCCAAGACGATTGATATTTTATAACTTTTTCGATCAGCAAAATATCCCAGAGGAATATCGGTAACCATCATAATAAAAGCCTGAAATGACTTAATGATCCCGATATCAATAAGCGTTAAGCCTTTCTCCAGCATATAAAAGACAATAAAAGCGCCTGTTAAAATTCTTATACCGTTAAATAAAAAGCCAAAGGCTAATATACTTGTCATGCATTCCCCCAATAACGCCCAAAAAAGGTACCCCTATACATCATTTTAGATCAATATAAAAGCTTACATTTTACAACAAATGAAGCCATAACCACCGTACAGATCTCCAGTCCTATCAATTTGATATCCGGAAAATGCTCGAAAATGACGGAAGAATGAATGAAACATGTTTTTTCTATAATTGGACATTTTTCAAAATTCGTCAAATATCTCACTGCTTCAAGAATCGCCAAAGAACCAGCAACAATATTTATGGATCTATCAAACTATTCATAGAGTTTTGCTTAATATTCTCAAAAAACTCAAACGCATCGATATCGATCATAGGCTTTTGATTCATAGCATGCATAACGGCTGGTTTTTCTTGAGATCATAAGTGGTCCAATAACTTTCACCGTAGCCAAAGCAGCACATAACAATATTTACAAAAATTATTCATTGTTTTGCATATCGAATGAGCATCCTGAATATTGTAAGATTCTTTCATTCTAAAGCTGTTTATGTTGCATCAAAATCTTTTACACGCCACATTTTCCACGTCACAAGCGGGAGAGCCCACGTGGAATAAAATAATCCCATAGGGAATAAAAAATAGTTAAAGTGTGGAGCAAAAATGCCTCTTATGGTCCGTCTCAAGTATTAAGAACTATATGGAAACAGACTCCCACGTGCGTGATACTAAGTACGTGATACTGCCGGTTTGCGCTCTTTTATTAAACTTAAAAGGTGTTCTATAAGTTTTATACACTTCACGAGAACTTTACCATTATAGCATTTCATAAACGCTATTGATAAATGGGTGCCTTAAGAGACCTTTCTTTAAAACAACGCAAGCTCTTTACTTCAACCTTGTGTCATTGTTTAACCCTGCCCAAAGCGTTTATGAATATAATCACTCAAAATCCCTTCGAATTCTTCAGCAATGTGATCACCACGCAAAGTTTTTACCTTTTGTCCTTCAATAAAAACAGGTGCCGCTGGAGATTCCCCCACACCAGGCAATGAAATTCCAATATCCGCATGTTTTGATTCCCCCGGTCCATTGACGATACATCCCATCACAGCCACCTTCAAACTTTCAACCCCAGGATATTTTTCACGCCAAACGGGCATATTTTTGTGTAAATCCGCTTCAATTTTTTGCGCCAATTGCTGAAAGACCGTTGAAGTTGTACGCCCACATCCAGGGCAAGCTGCAACCACGGGGAGAAATTGCCGAAATCCCATCACTTGTAAAAGTTCCTGCCCCACTTTTACTTCTCGTGTTCGATCACCACCAGGTTCAGGCGTTAATGAAATTCGTATCGTATCGCCAATCCCTTGCTGTAATAAAATGCCCAAAGCCACCGAAGAGGCCACAACCCCCTTTGTCCCCATCCCTGCTTCCGTTAATCCCAAATGAAGAGCATAATCACAACGTTCTGCCAAGGTGGTATAGACAGCAATGAGATCTTGAACATCACTCACTTTAGCAGAAAGAATAATTTTATCCCGTCCCAACCCCAACTCTTCTGCTAAAGCCGCCGAAAGCAAAGCCGACTGCACAACAGTTTCTCGCATCACTTCAGCCACCGATAAGGGATTTTCTTGCTGTGCATTTTCATTCATAAGCTGCGTCAACAACGCGTTATCAAGCGACCCCCAATTCACGCCAATGCGAATAGGTTTATGATACCGAGAAGCAATCTCAATAATTTCTGCAAATTGACGATCTTTTTTTGCGCCAAAACCTACATTTCCAGGATTGATGCGATATTTTGCAAGTGCCTCAGCACACGCTGGATGCTCTGATAAAAGCTTATGGCCAATATAATGAAAATCCCCAACCAATGGGATAGAAAAACCTAATCTTTCCAATCGTTCCCGTATTTTTGGTACAGCTGCTGCTGCTTCATCACGATCAACAGTAATCCGAACCAATTGTGAACCCGCTTGCCAAAGAGCAGCCACTTGAGAAACGGTCGCATCAACATCAGCGGTATCTGTATTGGTCATTGACTGCACAACGACTGGGTTCTGTCCCCCAACCATAACATCACCAACCGCAACACCAACAGAGCGACGGCGTTCAAGAGGTTTGGACAAATAATAGGTCGCGTTCATCAAGTCCTCAAATTTTTAAAACCTGCACTCTCAACCATCATTTACATCGACCTCCTCCACGCCTCAAAAGACGAAAACGAAAATAACACCACCCACCAATCTTAACAGATTACTTTAAGCTTCACCTGTTACCCCCTGATGCAATTCAGCTCATAAGAGAGATTCATTTCACAGATGCCCCGGATAAAGTCCCACCACTCCTGTTCTCATTCACACTTTTACACTTAGTTGCTTCAAAAAGAAACTAAAATCAGACAGAGACAAGACTGTATTTTTACACCTATACCTTACATCAACGTCATCGAAGAACAATATTTTACAACACAACAGATAACGCTTATCAAAGTACAATTTTTAAAAATGTTAAAAAACACACGGAACATACCATCAAATTAAAATAACATATTGATTTATAATCATTTATTTTACAAATTTGCTGAAAAACCAAAACATCTTAAGCTTCTCTCATTTCAAATCTGTTCATCATCAATCAAAGCCATGTCCCTTACACACCGCAAGCAACCATGGAGATAAAAACGAAAAAAAGTAAAAATGCTTGAGGAACTGTCTCCAAACTTTGAAACAAGGATAAGAAAATAAAACGACCAGCTTGATACCTTGATGAAATAAAGATGGGAATGCGCAACGAGCTTGATAGCCTTGACGAAGAAATTATCTTTTGCAGGAGATTGTACCTTATACCCTTTACACCCCCCATCATGAAATGAACGCAAGCATATTTAAGAAATGCCTCATTAAACCCAAACGCTTAATTTTCACCTCACCCCCAAGCAACACAATCCGCCCCACGTCGCATCATCAATGCAACCTTTCAATTTTTAAGCCGTTATAGCAAAACCCCAAACACAATTCCAACGATCATGCACACAATTTAACACATGAAGGAGTCAACAAATGCGTCTATTTTCAACCAATGCTAAAAATGCTAAAATTAGAAAACGTATTGCACAATTAAAAAGAGAGCTGGTAAAAAGAGAGCTGGTCCCCGTAAATCATTGGAGTTCTCGAAATGATAGCTTTGAAAACATTTCTGAGCTGTTTAACACATGGAAACAAAAGGGGCGTCACGCACTTTACCACCTCAACGAACATGCAACAGAATTAAAGAAAAAAGCGAAAGAAAACCCTAAAAAAACCCTCGCATTAGCTGCTGGAGTCGTTTTGGCAAGCTTCTTGCTGATCCGCAAAAATTACTAACACCAACAATCTTCCCCCCTTTTAATGCCCGACTTAAAGCGGGCATTTTTTCATCACTGATAAAGCACAATACTTATAATTTTCCTCTTAACTTTACGCCCTCCAATCCCTCCCCTTCCAATCCCTCCAAAGAATAAATTTTCTATCCCATCAATTTATCATCCAGCTTTTCATCGAGTGGGATCACTGTCACACATTGCAATCATAACACCATATCTCAAAAAACGCCGTTATGAGAAACGACAAGCAAACTCTACCCTCAATATTGCTTCAATACCCCTCGCAGCCACTAGTCTGTCAACATCCAGCTTTTCATAAACACGTGCATTCTCTTTCCACGCATGGCGCCTCACACCCCCACGCCTCAAAGAACGCTGTTGCGAGGAACTATAGCAAGACCTTATCAATCCTTCTTCTATTGAATTCTTTCAAAAAAATGGAAGTGATTAAAGAGGCATGCGCTTTAATGTTCTTTAGAACATTATTTTACATCATGACAAATGAGAATTTTAACAACTTTAAGAGATGGATCATAACAAACCAAACGAAATCTTCTAAAGTGAACGCCCACTTGCTATAAGCAAATGGTATAAAAATTAAACTCAAAAAACCCAAAATTTTACCCTCCAGAATCGACCTGCTGCGAAGTATCCACATACGTAACCACAGACATCCCAGGAATGAGCTTTTCAATCCCTTCCTGACCAGGATCTAAAGCAATCCGTACTGAAATACGTTGTGCAATTTTGATAAAATTACCAATTGTCGTATCCGTTTTTAACAATGAAAACTCTGAGCCTGTTGCTGGAGCAAAACGAACCACACGCCCTGTTAACTTTTTGTTGTTCAATGCATCAACAGAAAAAACAACCGGTTGTCCCACACGCATCTGAGAAAGTTGCGTTTCTTTATAATTAGCAATAATCCAAATATCATCAGAAATAACAGAGACCAATTGCGTCCCCGGCATAACATATTGCCCTACCCTAGCGCCAACCAATCCAATATAGCCTGTTCGAGGCGATAAAATCTTTGTATGATCGAGATTAAGTTTTGCCAACTCAACACTCACCTTTGCTCCCGCAACTTCTGACTGCAAACTTTGCCGTTCAAGATTTAATTGTCTTTGCAATTGTCGTTTTGTTTCCAGTGCCGCCAAAAGTTGTGAAAGAGGACGAGAAACAGAATGTGCTGCATCACTAAAGCCTAACTTTTTACTATCAGGAACAACATTGGAAAATGCGCGTGAGCGCGCTAATTCTGCTTCTGCAGCATTAACTTCTCCCTGTAAAATCTGAGCTTGCAATTCAATACTGGCTAATTTTGCATTTTTTGAATCGAGAACAGCCTGTGCGCGTGCAAGCTGCTGACGAAAAAGAGAATCATCAAGCTCAAAGAGCAGCATTCCCTTTTCGACGCGTTGATAATCTTGCACATAAATCCGTGCGATCACCCCAGAGATCTGTGAACTAACCAAAGTAACATTACCCTTAATGGAAGCATTATCCGTTATTTGAATGTTACTCACAAAAGGAGGAAGTCTCCAAGCCCACAAAATCAGCAAAACACCCGTAATACCCGACAGGAATGCAACAATCGTCGCTTTTGACCGTAACGCTTTTATCATTTTTTGCACCCCTCTTCTATGACATCACTTTTTTTCTAATGCACGCAAAGAGCATGACTTAACAACCATTGTGATAAGAAAAACAACGAATACAACCATTGAAATATAAAAATAAAGCCGAAAAACGTCATCATAAGCAAAAATATTTGCTGTTAACTTAAATTTCTCTATCAAGAGAGAAGTACCCTGCTCACTCCCAAAACCATGGGGAACAGAAGCACCATAAGAAGGCGAAAATAAGGTATTCATCTCACCAGAAATAAGCGGATCCGTCACAACAATATTTTGTGTTAAGGACTCAAAGTTCTTATGGGCAAAATAAAACTGTAGGGTGCCAAAAAAAGCCGATCCCATCAATCCCCCAGTGACTTGCGTTAGTAAAAAAACAGCAATAAAGCTCAAAACATAACGCGGACCTCGCTCACCAGCGATCGCAAACCCTTTGAAAAGAGCAGGAGGCAAAAAAAGTGCATAACTAAAACTCACCAATCCTTGGCTCAACATCATATCTTGCGGACGCGTTAAATAATTGACACGACTATCTAAATAAGCACCAAGTGCCAAGCAACCCAAAGATAACAAATAAAAATAATCCTCACGCCCCGCCCGTAAAAAAAAGACACAAACAGCTCCCCCTAATAGGGTTCCCAATGTCACCGCAAAATACATAGGTGCCATCTCACGATTAAGCAAACCAAAAAGATTAAAAAAACCGACGGGCAAATTGGATCGCTCCAACAAGAAAACATGAAAAATCAATAAAATAAAAACAGATTGAATCATTTCTTTACTGAAAATCCAACGCAGATCAATCAACGGTTTTTCTCTATTAAGCTCAATCATAATAGCAACAGCCAAAGAGAAAATAGCAAGTGCGAGCCCCCAACCAATCCATGGCGCTTCATACCACCAATACAATATGCCAACAGACATAATCACGGCATTAAGCCCCAACCCCAGAGCAATCAAACCATAGCTTATCCAATCTAACTTTTGAATAACCTTACTACGGACAACAGGTGTTAGAGGCAAAGTATAGATACAAACCAAACTGATGAGAACCAACCCCATTTCTAGAGCAGAAAGACTGGAAAAGCCACCATTTTCCAGCAAATCAGGAGAAATCAAACGGGATAAAGGTGCCGCTAAAGCCGCATTCATATAATTCAAACTAAGACCAACAGTAAACTTCTTTGCTGGAGCAAAAGCCTCCATCATATAAAGCAGTGCCAGCGAAGCCAAAGGTGCAGCCGCAATCCCAGCAAAAAAACGAATAATCAGTGCCGAACGCAAATCAGTCACAAAGAGCTGCAACGCACAAACCAAAACAAAGCCAAGGATTGACAGTTCAGCAAAAGCACGCAATCCAAATTGATAGCGGATCTTGATCAACATAATCGCCACACTGACATTTGGTGCCATATAAGCCGCGACCAACCATGTTGTCTCGGTCAAAGTTGCGTGAAAATCACCGGTCAGATGGACAATATTAGACTGAACAATATTGGCCCCTAAGCCATAAGCCCATTGCAAAATAAGAGAAGCAAAAATATAAACAAAACATTTTGGTAAAGGTCCCGCAAAAACACGACCCGGACGAGGAAAAGGTTTTCCGCCCCTTTTGGCAGACACAACCGTACTCTTTTTTCCGCTCATGTCACCTTTTCCTGTATACCTTGCTACGCCTCTATCAACACAGAACCATCAGATGACAATTGCTGGAAAAAAGCCTCGATTTTACGATTGTCCTCATCACTTGTTCCCCCCTCTAACGTCGCTTGAACCTGCAAAATCTGCTGTTCTAATACATCAAAAGAAAGATGTTCAACAGCCACAGCATGCTCTACCAATAAAGAGCAGCCTGAAAAGGTAATATTTGCAACCCCTCCGCAAACAGCGAATAACTTTTCTCCCGCAGCGGTGCGAATACGAACACTCCCCAACACAATGCCTGCCACCAGTGGTGCATGATGTGCCATAACGGTCAAAAAACCTGAAGCTGAAGGAAGAACAACAGACACCACCCGCTCTGAAAACACAATCTTTTCAGGCGACACAAGCTCAAACAAAAAATGCTCTTCTCTATTGTTTTCCACAAAAGTCTCCACAACACCCGATAGAAGGACTCTCCGCCCTCCTTAACACCTTATCCTTTGCAACAACTTGCCCTTTTCAAGGACAAATATTCATGACAGATTTCCCCTCAAGTAAGAAGCTTCTGATTAAGAAGCCTCTGCCATGAGACGTTTTCCCTTTTCAAGGGCTTCATCAATCGAACCAACCATATAAAAAGCAGCTTCTGGCAAATCATCATAATCGCCCGCACAAAGACCTTTAAAGCCTTTGATTGTATCTTCCAAAGAAACAAGTTTTCCCGGCGAACCAGTAAAGGCTTCCGCCACATGGAAAGGTTGCGAAAGGAAACGTTCAATTTTACGCGCCCGTCCCACCAACAATTTGTCATCTTCAGAAAGTTCATCCATTCCAAGAATAGCAATAATATCCTGAAGCGCTCTATAACGTTGTAAAATGGTTTGCACTTGACAAGCAACCGTATAATGCTCCTCCCCCACAATTAATGGATCCAACATACGCGAGAAGGAATCAAGCGGATCAACCGCTGGATAAATTCCCTTTTCCGCAATAGAGCGCGAAAGAACGGTTGTTGCATCCAAATGGGCAAAAGACGTTGCCGGCGCCGGATCTGTCAAGTCATCGGCAGGAACATAAATCGCCTGAACGGAAGTAATAGAACCTATTTTTGTACTGGTAATACGTTCTTGCAAAGCCCCCATATCCGTTGCCAAAGTAGGCTGATACCCCACAGCAGAAGGAATACGTCCTAAAAGAGCAGACACCTCAGCCCCTGCTTGTGTGAAACGGAAAATATTATCCACAAAGAAGAGAACATCTTGTCCTTCATCACGGAAGCTTTCTGCAATGGTTAACCCTGAAAGAGCAACACGCGCACGGGCTCCGGGTGGTTCATTCATTTGCCCGTAAACAAGTGCACATTTTGACCCCTCTGTTGAACCATTATTCTCTTTTGGATTCACATTCACGCCGCTTTCGATCATTTCGTAATAAAGATCATTTCCCTCACGTGTCCGTTCTCCCACACCAGCAAAGACGGAATAGCCACCATGTGCTTTTGCAATATTGTTGATAAGCTCCATAATGAGAACAGTTTTTCCAACACCAGCGCCACCAAACAAGCCAATTTTACCCCCTTTAGAATAAGGGGCTAACAAATCCACAACCTTAATACCCGTGACAAGAATCTCTGAAACAGTTGATTGTTCGACATATTCAGGCGCCTCTTGGTGAATAGAACGCGTTTTGGTTGAAGCGATTGGTCCCACATTATCCACGGGTTCTCCAATCACATTCATAATACGCCCCAATGTCGCTTCTCCTACAGGAACACTAATTTGTGCACCTGTATCCACGACCTTTTGTCCCCGCATCAGACCATCGGTCGTATCCATCGCAATCGTACGCACCGTATTTTCACCCAAATGCTGCGCAACTTCTAACACTAAGCGATTGCCTAAATTCTCTGTTTCCAAAGCATTGAGAATATTTGGCAATGCCCCTTCAAATTGCACATCAACAACAGCACCAATAACCTGCTTGATCTCACCAACAGTGCCTTTTGCACGCTCTTCTTTTTTCACCGGTGTATCTTTAGCGGCACTACGCGCAGGTGCAGACGAAATCTTTACATTCACTTGAGATTTCGAAGCGTCTTTAGATTTCGAAGCATCTTTTTTCACACCGGAACGAGCAGCTGGTTTCTTTTTTTCACTCTTTTCTGCTCCTTTACTTGAGGTTACTGCTTTTGCCATCAATCTTTACCTTTTCCATTTAAAGCGCTTCAGCGCCCGCAATAATTTCGATCAGTTCTGTCGTAATCTGTGCTTGACGTTGACGATTATAAGCCACCGTTAATTTATTAATCATTTCACCTGCATTGCGCGATGCATTGTCCATAGCGGTCATCTTTGCGCCCATTTCACCAGCAACATTTTCGAGTAAAGCCCGAAAGATTTGCACTGAAAGATTACGTGGCACAAGCGCCTCTAAAAGAGAAGCAGCATCAGGCTCATACTCATAAACAATCGCCTCATGAACAATTGATTGTGAATCTTTGCTGGTCTCTTTTTGTTCCACAACATCTGTTGCCTCAACTGCTGCTTTTGGAGCCCCCATTGGGATCAAGCCAAAAGCTGTTGGACGTTGATTAATCACGGAAACAAATTCAGAATAAAACAATGTACAAACATCAAAAGCGCCTTCATTGAACAAATCAACAATGCGTTGACTAATCACCAGCGCCTCTGCAAAACCAATTCGCTTTACAGCATGCAAATCAATGTGATCAATCATCAAACTTTTGTAATCACGCGATAAAATATCTGCACCCTTTTTACCCACAGTGATAATTTTCACAATTTTACCAGCTGCCAACAACGCTTTAATCTGCTCACGAGCACGACGAGCGATTTGCACATTAAAAGCACCACATAAACCGCGCTCAGCCGTACAAACCACCAAGAGATGCACATCATCGCGCCCCGTGCCCCGCATAAGAGCCGGTGCATCAACACCATCCACATCAGCCGCAACACTGGTTAAAATATCAGCCATCCTCTTCGCATAAGGACGCGCCGATTGCGCTGCCTCTTGCGCACGATGCAACCTCGCTGCCGCAACCATCTGCATAGCTTTGGTAATTTTCTGCGTTGCTTTAACCGAAGCGATACGGTCTCTAAGATCCTTTAATGAGGCCATTCAAGCATTCCATCAATTCATCACGAAAAATTTTTCGCATAAGTGTTAAGAACAGTGATCAACTTATCTTTCAGCTCATCTGTTATCTGCTTTTGCTCAGCAATTGCTTGTAAAAGATCTTGATAATCACTCCGCAAAAGCACCAAAAGCCCCTGCTCAAACCGCGCAACATCAGAAACCGCTAGAGAATCAAGATAACCATTCACACCCGCGAAAATAACCACCACCTGTTCTTCTGTTTTAAGGGGAGAAAATTGTGGCTGCTTCAAAAGTTCTGTCAAGCGTGCTCCCCGATTTAACAGACGCTGCGTTGATGCATCCAAATCAGAACCAAACTGGGCAAAAGCTGCCATTTCACGATATTGCGCCAATTCACCTTTAATCGAGCCGGCAACCTGCTTCATTGCCTTAATTTGTGCTGCCGAACCAACGCGCGATACAGAAAGACCAACATTTACAGCAGGACGAATACCCTGATAAAACAAATTGGTCTCTAAGAAAATTTGCCCATCGGTAATCGAAATCACATTTGTAGGAATATAAGCCGAAACATCATTTGCTTGCGTTTCAATGACTGGCAAAGCTGTCAACGACCCAGATCCATTTTCCGCATTCAGCTTCGCAGCTCGTTCTAAAAGACGCGAATGCAGATAGAAAACATCTCCCGGATAAGCTTCACGCCCCGGTGGACGACGCAACAAAAGAGACATTTGACGATACGCCACCGCTTGTTTTGACAGGTCATCATAACCGATCAAAGCATGCTGCCCATTATCACGGAAATACTCTCCCATAGCGCATCCAGCAAGAGGCGCTATAAATTGCAAGGGAGCAGGATCAGAAGCGGTCGCCGCAACAATAATAGAATATTCCAGCGCTCCACGTTCTTCTAAAACTTTAACGAATTGCGCCACCGTCGAACGCTTTTGACCGATTGCCACATAAATACAATAAACTTTGTCCTGTTCTCGTCCAGCCCCTTTTTCATGAAAAGGTTTTTGGTTTAAAAATGTATCGAGCAAAATCGCTGTTTTTCCTGTTTGGCGATCACCAATCACCAACTCACGCTGCCCCCGCCCAATAGGGATGAGTGCATCAATGGCTTTTAATCCGGTCGACATTGGCTCATGCACAGACTGACGCGGAATAATCCCTGGCGCCTTAACATCAACACGACGACGCTCTGTTTCCTTAAGAGGTCCCTTACCATCTATAGGATTTCCCAGTGCATCAACCACACGCCCAAGCAAAGCGGGCCCCACAGGAACATCCACAATAGCACCCAATCGCTTTACACAATCCCCTTCACGAATATCGCGATCTGAGCCAAAAATGACCACACCGACATTATCAACTTCCAAATTGAGCGCCATCCCACGCACACCATTTGGAAAAGCAACCATTTCCCCAGCTTGAACATTATCCAAACCATAAACGCGAGCGATACCATCCCCCACAGAGAGAACCCAACCAATTTCTGAAACCTCAGCCTTTTGGTCAAAGTTTTTGATTTGCTCTTTTAGAATTTTTGAAATTTCAGATGGTCTAATATCCATCAGCTGACCTCTTTTTTCAATGCAAGCTTAAGCGAAGACAATTTTGTTAAAAGAGACGTATCAATTTGAGACGCCCCGACACGAATGATTAATCCACCAAGAATTGTTGGATTTACAATGATATGTAGCAAAACTTTTCCCCCAATGACACCTTCCAAAGTCTCACACAACTCTTGTTTTTGTTGAGAACTTAAGGGGCGCGCAGAAATAATTTGTGCAGTAAATTGCTTCCGAGCGCGTGCAACACAACGCTGAAAAGCATGGAGAATACCAAATACAGCACTAAGCCTACGATTTGCTGCGATAACGCGTAAAAAATTACTAACAATCTGCCCTGCTTCTTTATCAGCAAATTTAATGTTTTCACAAACAGATTGCATCACCTTAATTTGCTCTTTGACTGAAAAGAACGGACTGAGCACGAAGTGTTTTAAATCTTCATTTTGCTCTAAGACAAACAAAAAATCTTCCACTGCCCTTTCAATTTTTTCAACGTTTCCTGCTTCTTGAACGCAATTAAAAAGCGCTTGCGCATAACGTTGATCTACCAACGGCAGCGGTATGAGAGAAAATGAATCCGACACGAAATACCGCCTCTTTCCCTTGAGCGACTCTCTGATAGTTATCAGATGATAATGAAACAGACATTCTCAATTTTAAGAATCTTCTTCTTAAAACCTCGAACGAAAACCATTCGGTTTCTAGCATAGACATAGCCGACTCGCAACACCACAAATCGCTGCTTTTTAAAAATTTTAAATAAAATATTCAAAATATTTTTGAAAAGGATTTTTTTAGATCTCCAAGATGGCATCACGATTTTTTTATGCCTCTTTTTGACATTCTGTGAAAAAATTTCACGCTCTTTATTTTGCTTCAAACGCTCTTGCCGTCACAAAAAAATGCTTTTTCTCTAAAAGATCACCCTTTTTATCCCCACAAAAGCTTTAGCGAGAAGCGACTGCGACTGCGACTGCGACTGCGACTGCGACTGCGACTGCGACTGCGACTGCGACTGCGACTGCGACTGCGACTGCGACTGCGACTGCGACTGCGACTGCGACTGCGACTGCGACTGCGACTGCGACTGCGACTGCGACTGCGACTGCGACTGCGACTGCGACTGCGACTGCGACTGCGACTGCGACTGCGACTGCGACTGCGACTGCGACTGCGACTGCGACTGCGACTGCGACTGCGACTGCGACTGCGACTGCGACTGCGACTGCGACTGCGACTGCGACTGCGACTGCGACTGCGACTGCGACTGCGACTGCGACTGCGACTGCGACTGCGACTGCGACTGCGACTGCGACTGCGACTGCGACTGCGACTGCGACTGCGACTGCGACTGCGACTGCGACTGCGACTGCGACTGAAAAAATCTGTTATTTCAAGCGGATAAGCAAGAAATAATAATGGATATCCCCATAAAATTAAAAAAATGATCCTTTTGCGTTAAATGTCCACTCTTTTTAAAACATTTCAATAAATATATTGTCCAAATATATTGCCTTGTGAAAACACTTTTAAGCATAAAATGCATTGATTTATAAGGATAATGCTTCACTTTTCATTCCAGATGCCCTCCAAGTATCTCAAGTATCTTAGGACTCTCTCATTTCAAATCCTTTTATCAAAATCATTCCCTTGCTCCCTCACAAGCAAGAAAGAAGGATAAAATGATTAAAGAAAAACACTTCCTATAAATAAACACGCTCAAGTATCAAGAGTTTCTAGAAACTCGATAATGGTGCCAACTTATACCTTTATGAAAGTATTTACATTATTCACGAACAACATCATAAATGAATTTAAGAATTTTGAGAAATATCTGCTCAAACAAGCCTATGAAGGTAACTATAATGACATTTTGTTTTGGGAATATTCTATTTTGAACGTTCTGCTTTGCATGAAAAATCTGCCCCCATTAAAGAATGCGAATAACAACAACGTAAGAAATGGATCATCTCCTTTTGAGAAAGAAATCCAGCCAATTTGTCGCGTATCAACAAGAAACCACAGGGATATTCATTGAGTAATTTCTCAAGCTTTTCTACCGTTGTATCATTGATAACAAAACGCCGTTTTACAAAACTATCATCATCTCTTTGACGAATAAGAAGTGATAAGAAACTAAGAGGTGTACGAAATGGTTGCACAATCATATTCGCAACAGTAAAAAAGAGCGTTTATCACTACCCATTGATACAAACAAAGTATGGTATCGTCAAATAATTTGCTTCAAGAATAATAGAGAAGCATTTTTTACTAAAATCGCATCACATATACCAAATACATAAAAATACAGTTGGCTAAGGAAATTTTCTCTTTGTATGAAGCACACGCAAAATAAGCACAACACCATTTGAAATATCATAAATCATGATATAATTTAGATGTACAACAAGCTCACGTGTATTGACAATTTACCCTCAACGACCAACAGCTAAGAAGCTTAACAAGTTTTTCTACCTTTTCGGATAAAAGTTGATCAAAATTTAATGCAGAAGAAGAATTGTCTTATGATAATTCACGTGTCTTTTTGCGGTCAACGTGTGCTATTTGTGTTCAAATAAGCTTCATAAAGTTGATCTATCTAGCTTATTTTGTGTTTCTAAGCGCCATTCTTTTTCTTCTGCTTCGATTTCTTCAGAGGATATTATATCGCCTGCATGAGCAGAATTTATCCCTCATTGAACTTGTTCCCGAAACCATAAATCGTGTGCACTTTTTTCCTTTTGTTTTTTTACGATATCGCGCATATAATCCCGCAAAAATTGTGCACCAAATCTATCGCACACCTTTGCTGCTTTAGAAAATTCATTTTTTAATACATTATCCAACGCGAAAAGTAAATGTTGTCTCAGCCACTTTACGACCACTCAATGTGTTACAATATAGTTCTAATACAACACATTTTTACTATTTCTTTAAAAGGTACTGTTAGAGTAAATATTTTATATCTATTTTGCATTTCCGTATCAAAAAAATGTTCGTTTTTTGATTCTATTTTGTGACTTTCAAAAGCGTCCAAAGCAATGTCTTTTAAAGAATGGAAATTAGGAAATACCTCACATTTTTGTGACTCTCGTTTTTTATAGAATCATGCTCCTCATAAAATATAGCTCTCCAGACGGAATATACTTGCATTACATATTCACGTGCTTGTGTTCATGAGGCATCTCTCAACGCTCCCAAGCCCATTTCGCGACAGCGCCCATGAATGCGATAAGAGTACCCTCATTGATCAACACCACCTTTACGTTTGATCAAGAGCAAACCAATACTATCACACACTGTCTCAATGTTGCGGCAGCCCTTTACGCCGGAAATTTTTCATAAGAGGCATGCCTTTCTTGCACAATTTCACGCAACACAAGCTCCCTACCTGTAACATAAAAAAAAGTGAAAATCTTAATAAATCAATATGTTGTACTAATAAGAAAGGCGCCTCTGCCGGTCCCGTAACCGAGATATTTTTTTCCCCCAAAGCGCAGCTTGACGGAGTGCTCGCGCATAATGTTCTGCGGCTTGGCGCTGTTGTGCCGATACAATCAAAGAGGCAAGTCGTCCATAGGGAGACAAATGATAATATTGGCGTGCTCAAAATCTCACGGGTGTAAAATTCTTCTGGTTGGCATGAAAGTAAAGCTTTTATGACCGGATGACCCAGTTGATAGGTTTGCAATAATCCTAAACTTTCCAATCCTACCCGCCCTGCTCTTCCAATCACTTAAGAGAGAAAATTGATTGTTAAAAAAAGCTTTGTGGATCAATATCAATTTGAACCCGGACGGAACTAGGCATTTTGGGACTATTGCTAAGCATTGCACGAATAAACCCTTGTATATCAAAAGAGCGCTGGCCTTGCAGTAAAAGCCGAAAACGATAACGCCCCCGAACCAGAGCCAAAGGCGCCTCTGCCGGTCCCATAACCGAGATATTTTTTTCCCGTGGCGCAGCTTGACGGAGTGCTCGCGCATAATTTTCTGCGGCTTGGCGCTGTTGTGCCGATACAATCAAAGAGGCAAGTCGTCCATAGGGAGGTAAATGATAATATTGGCGTGCTGCAATCTCACGGGTGTAAAATTCTTCTGGTTGGCATGAAAGTAAAGCTTTTATGACCGGATGATCGGGTTGATAGGTTTGCAATAATCCTAAACTTTCCAATCCTACCCGCCCTGCTCTTCCAGTCACTTGAGAAAGCAACTGAAAGGTACGTTCACTCGCACGTAAATCACCATTGGCAAGACCAAGATCAGCATCAATAACCCCCACCAGAGAAAGCTTGGGAAAATGATGTCCTTTAGCGACCAACTGTGTCCCAATAATAATGTCCACATCACCATTGGCAATGGCTTGCAATTCGCTTCGCAACTGCCCAATCCCCCCTTTGAGATCTGTTGAAAGAATCAATGATCGCGCCTGCGGAAAAAGCCCTTGTGTTTCTTCTGCAATTCTTTCCACACCCGGTCCACAAGCTACGAGATGGTCTAATGTCCCGCATTCAGGACAGGCTTCTGGAATGGGTTGGTGATAGCCACAATGATGACATTTTAATTGCCCTTGCGCACGATGTTCGACCAACCAACTTGAACAATCGGTACAATGAAAACGATGTCCGCAAACTCGGCATAAAGTTAAAGGAGCATAACCACGACGATTAAGAAAAAGCAGCGCCTGCTCGCCTTTCTCAAGTGTTTGTTTTAAAGCCTTTTCAAGAGCAAAAGAAATAAAGCGCCCCTTTTGCACCCCTCCTTGACGCATATCAACCACCCGCAACTGTGGAAGTGCAACTTCTTTAAAACGAGAGGGTAAATGCACCTTTTGATAACGCCCTTTTAAAACATTGGCTTGGCTTTCAATCGACGGTGTAGCTGAGGCTAAAATAACAGGAAAATGCTCAAAAGAGCCCCGTGCAACTGCCATATCACGCGCATGATAAAAAATGCGCTCTTCTTGTTTATAAGCGCTATCATGCTCTTCATCAACAACAATCAAGCCAAGCGCGTGGAAGGGAAGAAAAAGCGCCGAACGAGCCCCCGCAACGACACGCACCCGCCCTTCTGCAACTTGCCGCCAGACGCGTTCTCTACGACGCGGCATCAAATCGGAATGCCATTCTGCTGCCGCAGCGCCAAAGCGTGCATAAAAACGATCTAAAAACTGCTGTGTTAAAGCAATTTCCGGCAATAAAATTAAAACTTGGCTACCCCCTTTGAAAGCTTGAGCAACTGCTTCAAAATAAACTTCTGTCTTTCCTGAACCCGTGACACCATCAAGCAAAAAAACTTGAAACTGAGAAGACAAAACTCCTTCCCGCAACAACTTTGCTGCCTCATTTTGTGCACCCTGCAATTGAGGAGGACAAAAATCAGGATCAGGCATGCCCACAAGATCAGGAGCAGGAACCTTAACCTCTTCAAAAATTCCTAGCGCTTTTAACCCTTCAACAACAGAAACAGAAGTTCCAGCCGCATGCGCAAGCCCTGTACGTGTCCATATCTTCTCATTGCGCGCCAATTCCAAAACCCGTAAGCGGGCTGGTGTAAGACGTTCCACATCTCCCCCACAATAGCGCAGTCCCAGCATCTGTGCTTCCGGCTCTAAAGCAGCCGGTACGGATAAAACCAATCGTGCAACAAGACCAAAAGGCGTCATTGTATAACGACTCACAAACCGCAAAAATGTAATCATTTCTGCCTTTAACGGGGGACAATCAAAAACATGAAGCACAAAGCGTAATTTTTCACGCGCCACCGAAGCAGTCCGTTGCCCATTCTTTGTCTGCTCTTCAATATCCACAATAAAACCGCAAAGCTCACGCCCCATAACAGGAACCCGAACAAAAGAACCAATTTCCACCTCCATAGAAGACGGAACTTTATAACTATAAGCATGCGCAACAGGAAGAGGAACCAACACAGAGACAACCTTTTCCTCTATCATGTTTGAATTCATCTTTTTAACCAATCTACAATCCTCCCCCTTTGTCTACGATCCTCTTAAGCACCAACAGATCTACATTTTATCTTTAAACACGATTATATGAAACTTATTGCAAGTAAAATTCATCACGGGATTCGATCACTCTCCCTTAAAGAGACATCTCTTAAAGCACCCACGCCCATTTCACGACAGCGCCCGTGAATGGTATGAGGGTAAATCCGTTGAATACTTCTATCTTTACGCTTAAGGAGAAGCAAGCCGGCACTATCCCACACTTTGCCAGCCCGTGGGTGCTGCGACAGTCCTTAGAACTTAAGAGCATTCATAAGAGCCATTTTTAGTCCTTGTCTATACAAATTTGATCCACACGCTCATTCCGCTTGTGACGTGCAAGCGAATGGTTTTGATTAATTCAAAATAAACAAGTTTGGAATAAGAGAAGCTTACGTTGTTCGGGGCTCTCATTCAAGTTGAATAACGCTATATTATCATTATAAATCAATACATTGACTTTAAGAAATAACACTTTTCTCACAAAAATTCTTTTTAATACGCATTCCATCTCTAAAACGCCAACAATCAACACAACGTCAACCTCTATAACAAAAAACAGCGCCATTCTTCTGTGCAAATAAAGTTCATCACGATTAAGCCTTCAACATGATATCGTAAGTATGCCTCTCAACAAAGCTATCCCATAGTGTGACTGCATGCTCAAGATACATACTTTTATTTTCTTTCCATCTCACATCTCAAATTATTATTAAGATATTAATTTATAAAGATAAATTATTTTTCAGCCGTAATAAAAACGCTCAACATGAGAATTTTTTCGTTATAAATAAATTGAAAAACTTCACGCGTAAAACGCACCCCTTCTTTAATGGTGTTTTACGACACAAAAATCCATTCACTGACACGCGACAAAAAAAATTAAACGTAAACCCTTGAGAGAAGGAAACGTCAAAATTCTCAGGTATCAAGAACAATCACCAACGAAAAACGAACAAAGGGTGTGATAATACTCGCCTATTGCCATAAGTATAAAGCTATCGCTCTGCAAAGATGCCGATAGGCAAAAATGCCAAGATACAAAAACACTCGTGCACAATGAGCCCTATGTCTTATTACGAGCAATGCCATGAAAGAGGCATGGAAACAACACGCGATCTTTCTTTACAGAAAGTGGATGCATGATGAATAGCATGGAATTCTTTTTCATTAACACCATAGCATTCCCATTTTCTAAAGAGATCTTTGCTCTTGCTTTTGCAAGCAACAATAACGCATAACAAAACACAGGATAAAATATGAAAAGCTTTGGAATAAAAAAGCTAAAAAGAAGAGGTTAGAGATGAAATTTTTTGTGGACAGTGCCAATATTGAAGAAATACGAGAGTTACAGAATTTAAGCCTTGTTGATGGTGTGACCACCAATCCCTCTCTGATCCTAAACTCAGGACGCAATATTCTTGAAGTGACAAAAGAAATTTGTTCTCTCGTTAAGGGACCTGTTTCTGCTGAAGTTGCAGCAACAGAATTTGAAGACATGATGAAAGAAGCAGCTGTTTTAGCAAAGGTTGCTGACAATATTTGCATCAAGCTTCCTTTAACACTTGATGGATTAAAAGCTTGTAAAGCCCTTACAGCAGAAGGCTTAAAAACAAATCTCACACTTTGTTTTTCTGCCAATCAAGCCTTACTTGCTGCCAAAGCAGGTGCGACATTCGTTTCGCCTTTTATCGGGAGACTCGATGATTGCGGAATAAATGGCAGTGAACTACTTCATGAAATTCGCACAATTTATGATAACTATAACTTTGAAACGCAAATCTTGGCCGCTTCAATTCGCACCGTTAGTCATGTCAAAGAAGCAGCCCTCAGCGGTGCTGATGTTGCAACAGTTCCACCAGCAATTTTAAAAGCCCTCATCACACATCCTCTGACTGATAAAGGGTTGCAAATATTTCTTAACGACTGGAAAAAAACTGGACAAAATATTGCCTAGTGGCTAGTGGCTAGTGGCTAGGAATTTTATGAGAAAGATCTTTTGAAAGTAACAAAAAAATCTGTTCAGCGAGCTCTTCTGCTACACGTTTTTTTGCATCTTCTTCTGCTTGCATCGTTGCATATTCTTGACGAAGCCGCTCAAAAGATGCATTCATCATTGCTGTTCCTTTTGCAACAGGGATATTTTTCATATCCTGCAAGGTATAGGAAGCTTTGCTCATAACAGTTCCAACAGAAGGACGTCCTTTTCTCTTTTTCTCAAGATCAACCTCTATCTGCATCGATTCTCTTGTAAGGACGGATATCTGCAATGCCAATCGATAAGCCGGTAGAGAAGGCTTACCACCCTTTCCATACAAAAGGAACAGCAGATGATTGCGCACCATTTGTCCAAAACGATCCGAAGGCTCTTCCACAACAATAGAGGCAAGCTTTTGCGCAAGCCCCAAAGAAGCTTGCCGAGAAGAGTCCCCATAAACAGCAGAATTCATTGCGCTTAAACTCTGCGACTCTTGACGGTAAAGCGGTTCAACTTTGCACCCACACAACAATGTTAAGACACCCGCTAAAACGACAAGCAGAAAACTTTTAAAGAACGACATTCACAATCCTTTGTGGAACAATAATAATTTTTTTCATAGGCTTTTCAACCAGCTGCGCCTGGACGAAATCTAAAGCCAAAACCGCTTCTTTAATCATCGTCTCACTCGCTGTTGCAGCAACAGTCACTTCACCGCGTTTTTTACCATTAATTTGTACTGGCAAAGTATAGCTTTCTTCAACGATTAATGCGGGATCATATACAGGCCAAGCAAGTTCAGACATTAAAGTTGTCTCCCCTAAAGCAGCATGGCATTCTTCCGCTAAATGCGGCATGATAGGTGCAATCATGGCAAGAAAAAAATCCATGGCTTGACGTAAAGCCGCTTTCATTTCATCCTCAACATCTGCCACCTTATTGAGCAAAGGTGCCATAATATTCAAGAATTCATAAAGGCGTGCAATAGCGCGATTAAAAGCGAATTTTTCTAAATCATCTTCTACAGCGTGGAGCATGCGATGCGCTGCCTTTGACAGTTCTAAAGCCGCCCCCTGATGCCCCGCCCGGGGCGCCACATCCTTTAAAACAGCAGCACTCAAAGCCACATGGCGCCAAACACGCTGGACAAAGCGATGTGCGCCTTCAACACCCGATTCTGTCCAGATAACATCCCGCTCAGGGGGAGAATCTGACAACACAAACCAGCGTACCGTATCAGCGCCGTAAGATGCAATAATATCATCGGGATCAACGACATTCTTTTTTGATTTTGACATTTTCTCAATCAAACCAATCGTCACTTCGCTTTGATCGGTTAATTTATAAGCACACCGCTTTCCATCTTTTTCAACAATCGAAATCTCTGCTGGAGAAACCCACCCTTGATCATCCCGATAGGTTTCATGCACCACCATCCCTTGGGTAAAAAGCCCCTTAAAAGGTTCATCCACACTCACATGACCGACCAATTTCATAGCACGCATAAAAAAGCGCGCATAAAGAAGATGCAAAATGGCATGCTCAATTCCACCAATATATTGTTGCACAGGCAACCATTCAGCGGTTGCTTGTTTTTCAACAGGTTCTGGTGCAAAAGGAGCTGTAAAGCGCGCATAATACCAAGAAGAGTCAACAAATGTGTCCATGGTATCCGTTTCGCGTTTGGCAGGTTGACCACAGATCGGGCAAGCAACATCCTGCCACATTTCATGCCGCGCAAGAGGATTGCCCGGTTGATCAAAAGTAACATCATCCGGCAACACAACCGGCAAATCGGCCCGTGGTACAGGCACAACGCCACAAGATGTACAATGGATCATAGGAATGGGGCATCCCCAATAACGTTGACGCGAAATTCCCCAATCACGCAATCGAAATTGCACGGTTTTTTTCCCTTGCGGCTGCCCATGAAGCACTTGTTGCTCAAGCCTTTTGGCGACTTCTTCAAAGGCTTGTTGTGGTGTCAAGCCGTCCAAAAAGCTGGAATTGATCATCACCCCATCACCCGTATAAGGCATTTCAGCAAGAACGAAATCTTCTACCTTAGTTTCCCTTGGCAAAACCACTGGTTTTATCGGAAGATCATATTTACGCGCAAAATCGAAATCTCTCTGATCATGAGCTGGACAACCAAAAATAGCCCCCGTACCATAGTCCATTAGCACAAAATTAGCGATATAAACGGGGATATGCACTGTTTCATCAAAAGGATGCACCGCCACAAGAGGGGTGAGAAACCCTTGTTTTTCAGCTGTTTCAAGTGCTGCTGTTGTCGTTCCACCACACCGACAATTTTCGATAAAAGCCGCTAAGGCTTTGTCTTTTTTTGCAAGAGATTGTGCAATGGGATGATCAACAGACAAAGCCAAAAAGGAAGCACCAAACAGTGTATCAGGACGCGTTGAGTAACAAACAACCTCATCAAATGCCTCACAAACATCATTAGAACCACCTGCATCATCAGCTGTCGACTTTAAAGCCCAACGAATCAGCAAACCTTGGGATTTCCCGATCCAATTTTTTTGCATCGTGCGAACTTTTTCCGGCCATTGATCTAGTTCTTCAAGCCCCGCCAAGAGATCTTCACTAAAATCGCTAATTTTGAAAAACCACTGGGTCAACTCACGTTGTTCAACCAACGCTCCAGAACGCCAACCCCGTCCATCAACAACCTGTTCATTGGCCAAAACAGTGTGGTCAACCGGGTCCCAATTGACCTTCGCCACTTTACGCGCCACCAACCCCTTTTGATAGAAATCAAGAAAAAGCATTTGTTGGCGGTGGTAATAGTCCACATCACACGTTGCAAACTCACGCGCCCAATCGAGTGAGAGCCCTAATTGCTTTAATTGCCCACGCATGACCGCAATATTTTCATAGGTCCAAGTTTTAGGATGCACTTTACTTTGCAAAGCAGCATTTTCAGCCGGCATACCAAACGCGTCCCAGCCCATAGGATGAAGCACGTTAAAGCCCTTTGCACGTTTATAGCGTGCTACAACATCTCCCATGGCATAATTGCGCACATGCCCCATGTGAATGCGCCCTGATGGATAAGGAAACATTTCTAAAACATAATATTTCTCGCGACCATCTCCTTGGACAGTCTGAAAAATTTTCTTTTCATCCCAAATTTCTTGCCATTTTTTTTCTCTCGCACGTGGATTATAGCGCTCGCCTATCTTATAATGTTCAATCGTCATTCCCATTATACTCTTTTTAATTTATACTTTTTAATAAAACTGAACCAAAAACTTGTTTTATTATGCTTGACCATGGATTAATCTCATCGTCAACATTTTCGTGAAATATTTCCCTAAGTATTTTATAAAAACACCAACCCTTGAATAAAACTTGAACAAAATTTAAACAAACACGATAAAGCACAAAAACATGAAGACACAAACACCCCCTCATAGCCCCTCCCCCCCTCATAACTCTTCTATTGAAGCATTACACAACCTTCAAAAAGACATTGCGGCACTCTGCCAAGAGCTACAACGCCCCAGGGAAGAAGTTGAACTTATCGCTGTTTCAAAAACTGTTTCCATAGAGGATATACGCCCTCTTTTACAAGCAGGTCAATCTCTGTTTGCAGAAAACCGCGTGCAAGAAGCAGCACAAAAATGGCTCGGGTTACGTCAACAATTTGAAAATATTAAACTTCACCTCATCGGTCCCCTACAATCCAATAAAGCTGCTGAAGCTGTAAAGATTTTTGATGTCATTCAAACGGTTGATCGTGAAAAAATAGCCAAAATTTTGGCAGAAGAAATGCAAAAACAAAAAAGGCATATCCCCTGCTATGTTCAGGTCAATATTGGCTTAGAACCGCAAAAAAGTGGTATAGCACCGCAAGAAGTAATCCCTTTTGTTTCTCAATGCAAAAACAACTATGGACTTGATATCATTGGTCTTATGGCCATCCCCCCTGTGGACGAAAACCCTGGACCCTATTTCGCCCTATTAGCAAAGCTAGCAAAACAAGCCGGTCTTCCAAAGCTTTCCATGGGCATGTCCAATGATTTTAAAACAGCTCTACAATTTGGTTCGAATGTCCTTCGCATTGGCTCTGCTTTATTTGGAAAACGCCCCGTGTAAAACCACTTCGCTTCATGTAAATCCATTCCCCCAAGATACATCCCCATTGAAAACTCTACGAACAAGCCCAAAACAACAGAAATGAAAAAAATATTCCTCTCACTAAAAGAGCAACTCTAGCAGAAAAAACGCCCGTCTCTCCCTTCACCCTTTCCTTTCTGCTCCCTCTTTCCACCCCCTTCTTTCCATCCTATGAGCAAAAGGAGCAAAAAAGCTGAGCCTTCTAAAGTTTCTTACCAGCACATCCTCAACCCATACAATGACTTCAAAATAGCCCTGCAATTTGGCTTGCATGCTCTCACACCTTAACGCTTCATTACTCTCCTCCTCTAACACCTCTAAATAAAAAGCAACACATTGATTTATAATGACAATCTATCGTCACTCAACTTGAATGAGAGCCCCGAACAACGTAAGATTCTCTCATTCCAAACCTATTTATATTGAATCAATCAAAACCACTTGCTTACACATTACAAGTGTGGGATGTGTATGGATAAAACTGTATAAAAAAGGAATAAAAATAGTTCTTATGAACGCTCTCAAATGCCAAAGGCTGTTGCAAATATTGGGGACCGAAAAAGTATGTGATGGTGCCAGCTTGCTCCTGCATAAGCGTAAAGATGGGGGCGCTCAATGGATTTATCGTTAGGATTTATCGTTATACCAATCACAAGCACCATTTTGAGATGGGCTTGGCTGCCTTGAGAAAGGTCTCTTTAAAGCACCCCAAAAGAAATCCTACATATACATATAAAGGCAAAATGATAAGAGAAGCATTGCGCATGAATGAAAAAACTGTCGTGAAATAAATAATCGCAAAAGAATATTCAACACGCTTACCACAATGATTGCCATTAAAAACCACGAATTCTCTCACACTTTTCTAGTATGCATAAACAACTTCCCCACCTACTAATAGCGTACAGCAGAAGGAAAAGCCTTAAGACTATCAATACGGCTCTTTAATTCTCGGATAAGTCACTTGAGCACAATCAGCACCTTAAATGTCAAAGCGAACATAAAAAAACAATGCTAAACAATATGATAACAATCATAAGGACAAACGATAGCATAGAAGTTTTCTACACACAGAGAGAAGTAAGATGCAATCAACAATCGCTAAAAAGCATTAATCTTAATCCATGCGTACAAACAATAAAAACACAACTGATTTCAATTATAAATATATTCCCTTGTTATTCTCATAAATTAAAAAAATACCAAATTTTCAGATGGATAAGGCCTTCTAACTTTAAATTTTAATTAAGAAAAAATAGGATGATATTTCTTATAATTTAGAATAACGTAAGTAATATTATTATATTATTGAGAATAAGATTACTTATATACATAATATATTTATTATTTATACAGTATTTTTATTGTTATTTTTAATGTAGATAATATTAGGAGGATTAATATGAGAAATTTTGGTTCAGGTTTAACTTATACGATAAATGACTCAACACCTATCATTTATGGAAATGCATGTAGACCTAGTGATTTTATGAATCACATGAATGCACAGGGTTTTGACTTGGCAGTTGCAGGAGGGATAACCGGAGCAGCAGTGGGAGCTATATCTGGTCCAGGTGCACTTATGGGTGGAGTTACAGGCTTTACGACCGGTTTCCTCGGAGGTTTTGGTTTGGGGTTTGTACAGAAAGCTCATGAGTGTTGGTTCTAATTTATAGAGAATAGCGACAAAGATATCTCTGAAGTTAATAATTTTGTAATTGTTTTCAAAAAAATATCTAAGTCATATTGTCTACAATCATGGTGGAGATGGACTTCAGAGATATTTATACTTTATAATCACATGTATTGTAATTTGGATTTCGTAATGTCAGATTTTGCTTATAAAATCATTGAATCGCTTATAGCAACGTTTTTCTTTGGCTTTTTATATATGTTTTATTATAGATTTATTTATTATAATAGTTGGAAAGATTCTCTAAAAAATTCATTATTAATAAGCTCTATATTCTTTATGGTTAATCTTTTATTTAACTATATTGGTTTATATCAAGTTGTGAGAAATATTTTATAATGAACATTCGTTATGAAATCGTAAGAATGTTTTGCATGCTTATTGTATTCATCCCTATATATGCTATTGGTTTTAAAAAAATTGGTGGTTACAGTTGGAAAGTAGCTATAAAATCAACACTATATACAGTAATTCTGTTCATTGTTTTTGATAGTTTATGTAGATATTTTGGGTTATTTAATTATTAATGAACTTATTCTTATTTGAATAAGGCAATACAAAATAAAAAACATTCAAAGCGATAATCAATAAAGTACCTTCATCTACCTCTTATATGATATTTTTTAATATCTTTATGCTTTTATAAAAAGCTCTGTACGACAAGGCTCTGTTGCATTTAAATATCCTCAATGAGCATAAAATACGCTCTTGAAGACAAGAGTTTCAGATTTTAAAAATTGACTATTCCAATCTTTGTCATTTAGTCTACCCTCATAATGAAAAGCTTACGGGGAAGTTTTGCCTAAAAATACAATGGGCTGATTTTCCCTAAGATAAATCAAAAGAGGGAAACATGACTGAAAAAATTTATCCGATATCAGAAGAGATCAAAAAAAATACTTTGCTCGATGAGGAAACTTATCAAAAATGGTATCGAGAAAGCATCAATGATCCAGAAAGCTTCTGGGCAAAACATGGTCAATGTATTGAATGGTTTAAACCCTTTACAAAAGTAAAAAACACTTCTTTTAACGATGGTGTATCAATTCAATGGTACGAGGATGGGATAACAAATGTAGCCTATAATTGCATTGATCGTCATCTGAAAACCCATGGCGATCAAATTGCGCTCATTTGGGAAGGGGATAATCCTTATCATGATAAAAAAATAACCTATAACGAACTTTATGAACATGTTTGTCGTTTTGCCAATCTTTTAAAAAACCACGGTGTCAAAAAAGGCGATAAAGTAACCATTTATCTTCCTATGATTCCCGAAGCAGCCTATGCCATGCTCGCTTGTGCCCGCATTGGTGCTGTTCATTCGGTTATTTTTGCAGGCTTTTCTGCTGAAGCCATAGCAGGACGCATTGTTGACTGTGAATCGACCTTCATCATTACTGCTGATCACGGCTTGCGGGGTGGCAAACGAATTAACTTAAAAGACAATGTTGACCATGCTATTGAAATAGCCGCCCGCCAAAATGTGCGTGTCGATCAAGTTATGGTTATACGGCGGACTTGCGGACCAATTGATTGGATAGAGGGGCGTGATTTTTGGTACCACGAAGAAATCACTCATGCAAAAACAAACTGTCCAGCAGAACCAATGAATGCTGAAGATCCGCTTTTTATTCTTTATACTTCAGGCTCAACCGGCAAACCCAAAGGTGTTTTGCATAGCACAGGGGGCTATCTTGTTTATGCCGCAATAACCCACAAATATGTTTTTGATTATCACCCTGGTGAAATTTACTGGTGTACAGCTGATATTGGTTGGATTACGGGGCATTCTTACTTGGTTTATGGTCCTTTATGCAACGGAGCCACCACTTTAATGTTTGAAGGCACACCAACCTTTCCTGATAAGGGAAGATTTTGGGAAATTGTCGACAAACACAAAGTCAATACGCTCTATACAGCACCAACAGCTATCCGCGCCTTAATGGGTGCGGGAAATTCATTTGTTGAACACTCAAAAAGAACATCCTTACGTCTTTTAGGAACCGTAGGTGAACCCATTAATCCAGAAGCATGGGAATGGTTTTATCACACCGTTGGAAATGACCGTTGTCCGATTCTCGATACATGGTGGCAAACAGAAACAGGGGGACATATGATCACCCCCCTCCCCGGTGCCACGCCCCTTAAAGCAGGCTCCGCCACACGTCCCTTTTTTGGGGTTCAACTGCAAATCATAGACGAGCAAGGAAATATTCTGGAAGGAGAAGCAGAAGGCAATCTTTGTATTATTGACTCATGGCCAGGACAAATGCGCACGCTCTATAAGGATCACGAGCGCTTTATCGAAACCTATTTTTCCACCTATAAAGGGAAATATTTTACAGGTGATGGCTGTAGACGCGATAGTGATGGCTATTATTGGATTACAGGGCGCGTTGATGACATTCTCAATGTCTCAGGACACAGACTTGGAACAGCAGAAATTGAATCTGCCCTTGTTTTGCACCCTGCTGTTTCTGAAGCCGCTGTTGTTGGTTACCCTCACCCCATTAAAGGACAGGGGGTCTACAGTTTTGTCACCCTCATGGAAGGAACAGCGCCAAGTGAAGAATTGCAAAAAGACCTTATCAAGCATGTCAGAAAGGAAATAGGTTCCATTGCTATATTGGATAAAATTCAGTTTGCTCCGCAGCTTCCCAAAACGCGATCAGGAAAAATTATGAGACGTATTTTACGAAAAATCGCTGAAAATAATTTCGATAATTTAGGAGATATTTCAACCCTTGCCGAACCACAAGTTGTTGAAGATCTAATTGCCAACCGACAAAATTAAAAACACCATGGTTTAACGCACAATACCACCGGTAGGCTTTAGCCTTTTGCTAAAATAATCCCAGCATTGCTTGCTAAAGCCACCGGTAAAAATCCAAGCCAGAACCACTATTCTGTTTGCAACCCAAAATATTGCACCCCTCTTATAGCATAATCCTTCATAAGAGATAATTTGCACTTTAGATGTTTTATCCACACACACATTTCAAGCCGCAAACGAATGCCATAAAAGGCTTGCTGTGGGTGATCAATTTTACTGTCGGTGAAACTTTTTTATCAATTTATCAAATTGTAAGATGACAAATTATTCTTATAAATCAATCTATTTTGGCAAAAAAACAACAAAAAAACTTTTAAAACCTTTGAAAACAAATCGTTTTTTCATAATCAATAAAAAAAAACAAAGATTAAAATTATAAAAGATGCGTTTTAATACACATTAAAGCGAAAAATGCACAAATCTCATCAACCACAAAACGAGAAAGATCAAGATTAAGATTAAGTCGAAAAACAAGCATAGCAGTTCTTATGTTTCTGCTAGAAACACCTTGGAATTCCTGCTAAAATCATAAATAAATGCAAAATAAAGAAATATAAAGGATATTTTACAAACAATATTTCTCAAGCACAAATGAAGAAATATTGCGTGTTGTGAAGTATGAATAAGATTGAAAACAATAGGAGCAAAAGTCCTGAGAGTAATACACTATAAAAACAGAAGTGGTAACGAAAAGTGATTCATTTTGAAAATGTCGGTCTGCGCTATGGAATGGGCCCGGAGGTCCTTCGCGATATTAGCTTTCATATTCCTGCTGGCTCATTTCAATTTCTTACGGGTGCCTCTGGAGCGGGTAAAACATCATTGATGCGTCTGATGTTTTTGGCACTCAAACCCACCCGCGGTCATATTGATCTATTTGGAACAGATACAGCGTTGCTGAAAAGACAAGAGCTCCCTGCACTACGACAACGTATCGGTGTGGTTTTTCAAGATTTTCGTCTCCTTGACCACATGACCACCTATGAAAATGTTTCCTTGCCTTTACGCATCAAAGGACAAGAAGAAGCAACCTATCGCAGTGAAGTAGAAGATCTCCTCTGTTGGGTAGGTCTTGGCGATCATATTCATGTTTTACCACCAGTTCTTTCCGGTGGGGAAAAACAAAGAGTCGCCATTGCACGCGCGCTTATTGATCAACCTGAAATTTTGCTTGCTGATGAACCAACAGGAAATGTCGATCCACCCTTAGCGAAACGCCTGCTACGTTTGTTTATTGAATTAAACCGTTTTGGAACGGCTGTTATCATTGCCACTCATGATATCGCCTTAATGGAACAAGTTGCAGCACGGCGTATGCTTCTCCATAACGGACGGATGACGATTCATGAATAAATTTTTCTCCATTTTTACCAGCAATAAAAAAAACACAACAGCGATTATTCCCAGTAGCAACATCTCTGGACAAGCACTGGTTGCCGTAATTGCTATTATGACATTTCTCTCAAGCCTCACCTTAATTGGTGTTGATTTAGTCCAGCGTTCTGCCAAAAATTGGAGCAATCAAATTAGCTATGAAGCAACAATACAAATACGCCCCGTTGATAATGTTGATATCAACAAAGCACTTCATGAGGCAGTAACATTGGTTAAAACCTTTTCTGGTGTACAAGATGCAAAAATTGTTGACCAAAAAGCCACTGAAAAGTTACTGGAGCCATGGCTTGGAACAGGTTTTAATTTGAACGAATTGCCCCTTCCCCGTCTTATCATTGTCACCTTGAAGGAAGATGAAACAATCAATTTTTCTGCCATCAATCATGCCATTAAAACGCAAATTCCCGGCGGTCAATTTGATGATCATCGTGTTTGGGTCCACCGTTTTACGACCATGGCATACACCACGGTTTTCATTGGTTTTTCAATTTTAGCATTGGTTCTAGGTTCTCTAATCCTCACCATCATTTTTGCCACCCGCAATGCATTGGCAGAAAATGCCCATATTATTAATGTGTTATATTTTCTTGGCACTGAAACCCTTTTCATTGCACGTCAATTTGATTGGCATTTTTTTAAAACTGCTCTGCGCGGTGCTTTATATGGTGGTCTCACAAGCATATTTCTGTTTTCAGCCTTTTGTCTCTGGACGAATTATAACCTAGGAAGAGTAGAAGCCAGCCAAATAACGGCTTTATTAGGACATATTTCCATAAGTTCCATTCCTTATGGCAAAATCACTCTGCTTATTATTTTTGTTTCTTTTCTCACCACCCTTACCAACCGCATGACTATTTTAGCGCAACTGAAAAAAATCGATCAATGTGAAAACGGTTTATTTTAATTTTATGACTCACAACAGCCCCAACTCATTGATACAAAAAAATTTAGACCGCTCTATTCCAAAACGGCCTCACTATAGTTGGTCTCCCCGCTGCTTATTTCGCTATTTTCCCCCCACAACACTGACTCTTGTAGTCATTGTTTTCATTTTTTGGGGTGGTTTTATTATTTTTTCTGAAAAAACCGAACGACTTGTCCCCCCAACGCCTCTTCCCAAAGCCGATGCTATCATTGTGCTTACAGGTGGAGAACACCGAATAGAGACAGGACTTCATCTCTTACAAAAGGGGCTTGGTTCACGACTCCTCATCAGTGGCGTAAATACCTCAACCAATCTGAAGAGTTTCATGCATAACATGCATATTAGCCCACAGCTTATCTCCTGTTGTATTGACATTGGGCATCAAGCAATTAACACCAGAGGAAATGCCCAAGAAAGTGCCGCTTGGATCAAAAAGCACCACTATAAAACCCTTTATATCGTCACCCATGATTACCACATATGGCGCTCGATGCGTGAACTTAAATATCTCATGCCTGATATCCATTTCATTGCTTATCCCGTGAAGAAGAGCAAAGCTGAAAGTACAATACAACAGATCAAACAAGCCCGCATTCTCATATTTCAATATATTAAAACACTGCAAGTCTATATCAGAACCGCCTTCTGATCTTTATCCCCCTGACCTTTTCCCTTATGACTTTAAACCTTGCCACCTTCTAACTGCGTCATCCCCTTCTCTCCATACTCTTTTCCACACGAATTAGCGCCATAAAAGCCCGCAGAACTTCCCCTCATGTCAAGCAAAACGCCCCGATACACGCGTCACTGTCTTGCAAATTCACCCAAAAACATCTCTTATATCCCAAACTTGATCTCACAACACATGATCTATCTAATGCCATCCCCAATATAGAAGACAGCTCTTGTAAATAAAGCTCCCAGACAGCTATAAGATCTCCAGACGTGTCATAAAAATCTCTTTATACCATCATCTTTACGCTTCCATAAAAAACGCAAATCACCCTATCCTACATTTTGCCATCCCCCAATATGACGATAGCTCTTAAAAACCACTTTGGATGATGAGCAAGGGGCATGCGTTACGCCTTTAACAGTATTCATAGACCAACCTCATATGACATGCAAGGCAGTCATTTTAAAGGCTTAAAAGTGAGAAAATTGATGATCCTTAGATTTCTCTTTCAAGAGAGAACATTAAATGATCATTATAAATCAATAGATTACTAACAATCTCTTCGTTCTATAAAGCATCTTCATAAGAGCATTTTAGATCACAGATACAATAAGCTCAAAACATACACCGCCACAAACATCCCACGCTTCATAGCAATCTTTTTTTAAAATCATTTTCTTCTCTCAAATCACTTTTTGTTTGGTTTCCTCCCCACATCTCAAAGGACACTTTAACCCCCACAAATCTGTAAACAATAACATCCAGCTTTTTATCTAACGCGTTCCACCGGCTCACTTCTGATTACCCTCACTCAAAAGATAGATTTCATGAGAGTTATGAGTTCCTTCCAACCGCTCAAAGAACGAAAATGCCGATCAACAACGGTTTGTAAAAAATCCACTTTCTCTGGACAAGCTCCTCTGGACTTCCCCATTTATATGCTCCACGCCTACAAGGCTCGACAAGCAAACCCTGCCCCAAAAATATTCATCCCTGTCGCTAAAGCTCATGTATCAAAATTTTAGCGGCTTTATTGCGTAGGGTGTTTTATTGCCACCAACATATTGATTGATAAAGATAAGTGTTTTTCATCTTAAATAAGAATCTTGAATAACGTAAGATTCTCTCACTCTGTTGAATCAATCAAAACCATTTGCTTGCACATCTCAAGGAAAAAGAGTCGTGTAGCGTAAAACGATATGAGAAAGACATGCCTCTTCTGAACCATCTTAAATGCCAAGAGCTTATTGCAACACCCACGAACTCGCAAAATGTATGAGAGCTCCAGCGTGTTATGACTCGACACTTTTTTACCGCACAATAGATAACTTAACCTTTTCAGTTTCTCTCACGTCTAATTTTGGAAGGCTGCGCACAATTTTCATGGTTTCTAAACTGACCGTAATAACCCGTTGAAACAATTCTAAAGGATAAGCTGGATTACCCACCGCCTCAACGGCATAACGATTAGCATCATTAACAAGTCCACTCGCTTTATCCGTTTTGACAACCTGCCGTTCCATCACCCATTCAAGAGCAGATCGACCATTCACCACATAATCATAAGCTTCAAGAGGAATATTCTGCATCGTAATATGCGCATTATAAACCACGGTACTTTTATCAACAGCACCGCGTTTACCCGCAAATTTCATTGCTTGAACACGATAAAAACTCTCCGCATCAGAAATCACCCAAGTTTTTGGATCACCCTGTTTATAGGTCACAGGATAGGGTTCAACCTCCTCATAATTCATATGCAAATAACCCAATTCACGCCCCGCTGTCACAAAAGCCCAAAAGTCTTCTGCTTTTTTAACTGTTGGAATTCGCGGCAATTCTTTAGACAGATTATGCGCATAACGCTTGCGATAATCTTCGGAATGCAAAATCCCATAGACATAATAGAATAAATCATCCTTTGTAATCACTTCACCAGGATAAGCTGCTTTAAAATAGGCTAATCCCTCATCCGTAAGTGCATCACGCTGCTGCAGACCAGCTTTTTTGTTTTCCTCTGCAAGATTGGCAAATAAATGAGCCTGATTATTATTTTTATCTTTCAAAGATACAACATTTTCATAAATGTACCGTGGAAAACATTGGCTTGTATCCATTGTATGAAGATTAGGCAAATCCTTAGTCATAAGAACAGAAAAACCACTGCTTGCTCCAATTCCCGTAACTTGTATTAACCTATTTTTTAACGCTTTTTCTAAAGGAAAAATACACGGCATTTGGTATACTCTCTCATTGAAAGTACGGTTATAATAAAGCCACTGTCGTGCAAAAGGACGATAAAGGCTTTGAATTAAGCAATCACTTTTAAATTCAGAAAACTTTCCCCTTATTAATTTTTCTTTAAGACTACTACTCCAACTGATCTTTTTAGCATCCGTGTTAACAAAATCATTCACAGCATTTGCACGCACCTTGCGATCAGAGTTTGGATAGGCAACATTAAAACGTTCTACTTCACCCTTATAAAAAGCAATCATATTGCTCATATTGCCCGCTAAAGCTTCACGGCTTGAATTATGTGCCCAAGCATCACGACCAGTTTGTATACCGCGAGAAAAAGTTTTGAATAGCTTTTTATCACTGCCCTTTTTATCACCTAAGACTAGAAATTTTTCAAAATCACTGTTGCGTTGATCCAACCAATCGCCATGCGCATCTGGTGTAATCATCTGCCAACCACGTTCACGCTTTATACCGTCAACACTGCCTAATCGCTGAAGTTCAGAGAGTTTCTCTTTTGTCGTGAGATTATCCCCAATATCATAATAATAAATTTTACAAGGCTCAAAAACATTTGGATTTTTAACAAACAGTGTCACAGCAATTCCTGTCATGCTTCCACTTCCAAAAACATTTTGCCCCTCTCGAGCACGTCCTTTACTCATCATATTTTTACGAATATCACCACGCAAATTGAGAATATAAATACCCGAAAATTCTTCATTCAATTCTTTTCGTAAGCCATTCATAGAATATCCATTGATAAAACCCGCATTTGTCACAAAACCAATAACACCACTGCTCTTTATGCGATCAGTTGCCCAACGCATGGCACGGATATAACTGTCATAAAGTCCATTAACATTGCTCGCTTTGGATTGAGCAGCATAAGTTTCACGGATACGTCTATCCAATTTAGGATAGTCAATATTCTGTGCATTATCGTTTTCGCTTTTTTGTCCAGAAGAATAAGGGGGGTTACCAACAATAACACGAATATCCAGTTCCTTCTGGCGTGACCTGCGGGTGCTATTGGCCATCAGCAAATCGCTTATTAAATCTTTATCTTGCTCATAAAGCTGAAATGTATCGGTCAGACAAATTCCCTCAAAGGGAACATAACCTCCCCCCATCAGACCATGATAGGTTGTCTCAATATTAATAGCTGCGATATAATAGGCTAAAAGCACGATTTCATTGGCATGGATTTCATGACAAAATTTGTGTTTCATCTCCTCTGGTTTGATCAAGCCTGATTGTAAAAGACGCGTGATAAAAGTCCCCGTTCCCGTAAAGGGATCCATAATGTGAACACCTGAAGAGCCAAGCGTTTGCCCAAATTCATTTTTCAAGATATCATTGACAGAGTTCAAAATAAAATCCACCACCTCAACGGGCGTATAAACAATCCCTAATTTTTCTACTGTGCGTGGAAAAGCATAACGAAAAAATTTATCGTAAAGCTCTACAATTAATCTCTGCTTGGCTTTTGGATCGGTAATACCACTGGCGCGTAATTTTACACTGGCATAAAATTTCTCAAGATCTTTGGATTCTTTATCAAGATTTGCCTCATCAAGCACATCAAGCATCCGTTGCATAGCACGCGAGACAGGGTTCTCACGCGTAAATTGATACCCTTCAAACAACACCTGAAAGACAGGACGCGTAATGATATGTTGTGCCAACATCTCAATCGCATCAGCTTCTGTAATCGTATCGTTTAAGTCATCACGCAATTCTGCTAAAAACCGATCAAAAGCTTGACGTGCTACCGTGTCTGGCGCAGAGAGAATACCTGTTAAGCGCGCAATATGGTTCTTGGCAATTTCCGCAATATTGCTCGCCCAGTCCTCCCAATAATCCCGTGTCCCACATTTTTTGACAATCTTTGCCATGATAGCACGCGAAAGTTCATCCATAGGGAAAGAAAGCTCCCCTTGTCCATCTGTAAAAAGGAAATCACGCTCAGGGCTTCCAACTCCCGATCGTGCAAATTGTAAGCGAACAGGAAGAGTATCAACAACAGCTGTCACAGCCTGTAACTCAGTGCTTTGCGTTACCCCAATAATCTCAATCACATTGCTGATATCTTGCCCCAGCGACGCCTTATTAATCGTCGCATCAAAACGATCATCATGTGCGCGCAAAGCATTTAAAATTTGCCAAACAACCCGATATTTATCATTGTTATTTAAAGCTTGTTCTACTGGAATCCCAGAAGGAACACCTATTGGCAAAATGACATACCCCATCTTTTTGCCCTCACTGCGACGCATCACCCGTCCAACCGCTTGCACAACATCAATCTGACTCTTACGTGGATTTAAAAACATAATGGCATCAAGAGCTGGAACATCCACCCCCTCAGACAAACAACGAGCATTGGTCAAAATACGACAAACATCACCCCCGCTCTCTGCTTTTAACCAATCAAGCAGTGCACTACGGTCCTTCGCATTAAACTTGCCATCAACATGTTCAATTTCGCATTTTAAAAAATTCTCATTTTCCGTATTCTCTTGAGTATACTCAAGATATTCCTCAACAACCGCAGAAAATTCATCACGAACCAGTTTAGAACTGCGAATATCTTTACAAAACGCTAAAGCACGATGCATGGGATATGGATCAGCCCCAACATCAGCCTTCATATCTTGTTTGGTCAAAGCCTTATAACAACCGATAATTTTTGTTGCATCATCAAGAATAAGCGCTGACTCGCGATCACTAAGGCGTTTTTGAACAGCGGAACTGATGAGTTTTTCGTCCATTGCTAAGACAATAACCTTATAGTCCGTTAAAAGGTCATGCTGTACAGCCCATGAAAAGCCCCGATAAAAAAGTGTTTTGCCAAAAAGCTTTTCATCATCCATTGAAGCAAGAACGGCATTGGCTTCATTCGCACGACTTTTCGCGTTATCCCCAAAAATACGGGGTGTCGCTGTCATATAAAGGCGCTTTTTAGCACGAATGATATCGTTGGAATGCACCTTCACAAAATTGGATTCATCCGCGCCAACCAGTGTTGCCCCTGTTGTACGGTGCGCCTCATCACAAATGATAAGATCAAATGTTGGAAAACCATGATTTTTCTGTGCATCCGCGATCACCTGAATAGATTGATAAGTTGCAAACACAACGCTCATCTCATCTGCAACACTCGTACCCGCCTGTTCTGCCAGTTTTGCTGCATAAGTTGTCGCTGGAAAAGCAAGATCACACACATCAATTTCTGCAACATCATCACTATTTTTACGACGCTTTCCCACTTGTGTATCGGAACAGACAGCAAAAGAACATAATCCGATTTCTGCATCCGTTGTCCATTCACGCACCGTCTGTGACATCAGTGCCAAGGAGGGAACAAGAAATAAAACAAATTTCCCCTCACCAACCAAATCTTCAGCAATTTTAAGACTAGTAAATGTCTTACCCGTCCCACAAGCCATAATAAGCTTACCCCGATCTGCCTGCGCAAGCCCAGCACGCACAAAACGCAACGCCTCTTGCTGATGGGGACGGAGCTTCTTTTTATCCCCCAGCACAATTTTGCCTTTAGCAGCAAAAGTCTCCCAACGGATTGGACTTTTTTGCAAATCGGAAAGATTAATCCGTGTAACAGGAATTTTCTGTCCCTGTATCATTGTTTCAGCATTGTCAGTCCAAGCCTTTATGGTGCTATCGATGATCACACGCCGCTTAAACGGTTCTTTCCCTGATGCTGAAATAAAACTATCAATATCTGCTTTTTTAATCCGATAGGATTCATCATAAAATTTACATTGGATTGCTGCAAAACCATCTTCATGACGAAGCTTTGCCACCAAATCAATCCCAGTATCACGACCATCCCAGCCATTTTCATGCGCCCAATCTTTAAAAGTTTGAACCTTTTCATAACACTGAGACTGGAGAGGGTCATGGGTCAGATAAGCAAGAGCCAAACGCTCAAAATATGTGCCTTTATCCCGTTCGGTACGCGCTTCATCACGATAGGTCTGTAAAAGCGATTGTAGCGTCGTCATGCTTCCCCCCCAATTTAAAATACCTTCAACTATCGAATCTAGACCAATTCATAAATGCCTCTTGTTCTACTCAAAAGATTTAAAATATCTTAATTTTAAGACGTTCTTTCTACACTTATCTGAATGATATGAGGAATCTCTTTGTCTCCCCCGCCAAATCATATGATGCATTGACTGATTCTACACCCTTATAGAAATAAAAAAGCAGATGTGATGATTTTAAAAAATATTTTTTTGCATTTGGTAAGAAGACAAAATAAAGTGCGCAATAATTTTAGGATTTAGCTTAAGAAATAAGAGGGGGGAAAAATGGATACGATACCTGAAAACACACAAGACACTAGGAAAGAAACTCCACACAAAAAACATCGCATTCTACAAACAACAATGCGTATAATATTCACGATAATACGAATTATATTTTCTATCATACGAAAAATATTCATCGTAACATTCAACATATTGATTTTTTTCATCTTTCTTTTTCTTTTGTTCATTCGCGGACCGGTTCTTTTCCTATTAAACTTTTTCGCAGTAGCTTCAGCTGTATCGTTATTTTTTCTCATTTGGGGAAGCATGCTAGGAGGAGAAATATCAGCAAAGACACCCCAATAATAATCATTGGCATAGTTATTTTTCTTTTCGGCAGCCTATCTGCTAGTTGGTTTTATGATGCTCTCTTACTCCGTCTTGCTCCTGCTAAATATGAGATTATGCTTTTTGATTAAATAGAGCTCTCCTCATTCACACATCATTTAAAATGAGAAGCTTTCCGCCTCTTAATTTTTTTGCCCCCCTCCCCAAAATCATGAGATCAAACCTGCATCTTACGAAGTTGATTCTTAAGAACCTCCCCCTCTATGGAGCACCCCGATAGCATCGTTGTCGCAGAAACTAAAATGGCTTGTTTTATCCTCCAACCCCAAAACGAGATAAAGCAGCAAAAAGTGATGTCTTAAACCAATATTCTAAAGAAAGCTAAGTGGACTCATATGAAGGAACGAAAAATGGCTGTATCTTAAGTGACGTTTTAAAACTTGAGTGCAATCATACTTTGTTTGCATCAAGCTTCAACACCTGCAATTCGCACTGATCCTTTACAAAACCAAAAGTGAAAATCTTTATAACGTCTTTTCCAAAAATCTTAAACCGCTCAACGAACTCAATAACAAATAAGCCAAATTTCGCAATCGTATTTTTACCATCAGGCAATGCATTGATTAATAAAAATAAGAGTTTTTCATCTTAAAATAAGAATCTCAGATATTGTAAGTTCTCTCATTTTAAATCTATGTCTATTGAAACAACCAATATCACTTGCCTACAACGTCACAAACGGAGCTGACATGTGAATAAAAAACCATAAAGAAAAAACGAGAAATGCCCCTTATGAAGAGTTTTAAATCTACACCATTCTGATACAAAAGACTGCAATATTGGGGAGCGATGTATGATGGTTCCAGTTAGCACTCGGGTCAAGCGAAAAGATGGTGGTATTCTATAAAATTTCATGAGTCTAATGGCATGTTTCACTGAACAAATGAAGCATTTTATAGGAGAGAGCAGCGGATAATCAAACTTTTTCCTGATCATATTTCGCTTCAAAAACGCTCTATCATAACAACAAACATGTCTTAAATTGATGAGCACTTAATCACGCGAAAGTGCAACAACCGGATCAAGCCGTGAAGCTTGTCGCGCTGGCGAAAAGCCAAAACATATCCCGATGAGGGTAGAAAAAGTAAGAGATAGGAGGATTGAATCAAGTGTATAAACGAGGTGGATAGGCGCCTTAAAGAGTAAAAATAACCCCCCAATAGAAAATCCAAAGAGGATTCCTAAACCGCCCCCAATCATACATACTAAAATTGCTTCAATAAGAAATTGCTGCAAAATATCACTCTGACGCGCCCCAACAGCCATACGCACTCCAATTTCATTAATCCGCTCAGAAACCGTAACCAACATAATATTCATCACCCCAATCCCCCCTACAATGAGTGAAATAGCTGCAATTGAAGACACTAAAAGCGTTAAAATATGTGTGCTCTCCATAATACGTTCACGGAAAAATTCAGAATTTCGAATGAAAAAATCTTCCCCACCATGGCGCATAATCAGAAAACGTTTCACCATTTTCTCCGCTAAATTTGAATCAATATGATCAGCAATCTTCACGGTAATGGCACGAACCTGCGTTGTTCCAAGAAAACGCGTTTGCACAGTTGTATAGGGCAAATAAATCTGCAACGTATTTGAGTTACCTCCATTATTTTGCGGATCTACCACCCCAATGATACGTGCAGGAACATTGCCCAGATGAACAATTTTTCCTATTGGACTCCCATGACTATGAGGGAAAAGCACCGCAAGCGCTTCTTTTTCAATGACGAGATCAACAGCGCGCTCACGCACACTTTTTTGATCAAACAACTGCCCCTGAACAGCCTTGAGTCCTTGTGTTTGGAAAAATTGTTCTCCCACTCCAGTAATCATAGCATTAACTTCAACGGAACCAAAACGAACCGTAGAATTTGCTGAAATCTGAGGTGTTACACCAGCAACATAGGGCAGATCAGAAAGAGCTTCCGCATCTGCTTCCACCAAACTCGTTATCTTCTCTGCTTGTGGATCAGAAAAACTTTTCCCAGGGAAAATTGTCAAGGTATTGGAACCTAAGCTTTTAAAATTTTCTAGTATTTTTTCCCGCGTCCCATTCCCCAAAGCCACCATGGCAATAATCGCCCCAATACCGATAATCACCCCAAGCATTGTTAAAAAAGTCCGCATCCGGTGTGCATTCATAGCCAACAAAGCCATGATAAATGCTTCACGAAAACGTTCAACAAAAGAACGAAAAAAACCCAGTGTTTTTTGATCTTTCAGATTTCGTTTCTCCTGAAGAGGTTGAACACTCGTTTTTGTTTTTTTACCTTTTGAAAGCTTATCAGAAATAATTTCCCCATCACTGATTTCGATAATACGATCTGCTCTTTTAGCCACCTGCATATCATGCGTTACAATAATAATGGTGCGCCCTTCTTGATGAAGCTCATCCAAAATACGCAAAACTTCTTGACCACTGTGTTTATCTAAAGCACCGGTTGGCTCATCGGCAAGAATAACCTCCGCATTATTCATCAATGCTCGTGCAATAGACACCCGTTGTTGCTGTCCTCCTGAAAGCTGATTAGGACGATGATTGATTCTCTTTCCCATGCCTAAGCGTGTTAAAAGTTCTTCTGCACGTTTTTTTCTCATATCTGGTGCACAGCCAGCATAAATAGCTGGAATTTCAACATTGCCAAGTGCCGTTAATTCATTCAACAAGTGATAGCGCTGAAAAATAAAGCCAAAATGATTGCGCCGCAAAGCGGATAATTCATCAGCAGAAAGAGAAGCTATTTCTTTTCCAGAAATCCAATAACGACCAGAACTTGGTCGATCAAGACACCCCAAAATATTCATCAATGTGGACTTTCCAGAACCAGAAGCCCCCATAATTGCCACCATTTCACCACGCTTAATGGTCAGATTGATACCCTTCAAGACAGTAACGAATGTTTCACCCGCAGGGAATTTGCGCACAATATTTTCCAAAACGAAAACAGCATCTGCTTTTTCTGCTTTCATGATTTAATTCTCATCTTCACTGTGTTCATCAGGGATTTCTGGCATCACACCATCGCGCGAACCAGTAATAACCACATCCCCCTCATCAAGCCCTGAAGCAATTTCTGCCATCACTTTGTTATTAAGCCCTACAGTCACTTGTTTTGCCACTGCTTTATTTTCCCCGACCAACACTGAAACCCATGCTTTTCCTTCTTTTGTTTCATCACGCAAAGCATCACTTGGCACCAGCAAAACGTTCTGAGCACGTCCTAAAATAATATGCACTTGAGCAGTCATATACGTTCGCAAAAAGTTGTCTTTATTATCAACATGCACAATTCCATTATAATAAATTGCCGACGATATGAGAGAGCTAGACCCTCCTGCCCCAGGATTAATACTCACATCAGCACGAATGGATTCAGGAGCGGGATCAACCCTTTCTAAGGTCCCCTCATAACGACGATTTGAATTACCCAATACCGTAAAATAAAGAGGTTGTCCGGCGCGAACTTTAAGAATATCAGCTTCCGAAATTTGTGCTTTGACTGTCATCTTTGACAAATCGCCTAAAATAACAATTGTAGGCGCCGACTGAACAGCATTAACATTCTGTCCTTCTTCAACAACCGTTGCTAAAACGGTTCCCGCTGAAGGAGCGGTTATCCGCGTATAACCGAGATTAACCTCTGCACTCTCCACATCAATTTGAGCTTGTACAATTTGCTGGCGCAGTTGAGCAATTTGCGCTTCACGTATTTTCACTTGTGTCGCGGCATCATCAAGATTAGCTTTTGAAATTGCACGCGATTCAATCATTTTTTTCTGCCGTTCTAAATTTTTCTGTGCAAGGGAAAGATAAGCTTCTTGTTCCACTAAATTCGCATAATAATGCGATAATGCTGCTTTTTTTCTTTTCAGATCATTTTCTTGATCTGTAGGATCAATTTCTGCCAACAGATCCCCTTCTTTAACAACACTGCCCGGAAAAACGCGCATGGAAATCACCCGCCCCGTAGTGCGCGCACCAACCGCCACCAACCGATAAGGACGCACAAGCCCTGAAGCCAAAACACTTTCCTCGATATCACCACGCTTCACCACAGCTGTCATATACACTGGTGTAGATGTTCCAAAAAAAACAGAGCGCAACCACAACAAAATGATAATAATGAAGAGAGCAATAAGAAAGAATGAAAGTTTTTTGCGTTTTGTAATGAAATTTTTGATGAAATTTTTTTTCATTGCCTTACCTTTGCAAGCGAATGGGGAACACCATCAACAACTTCCGAACGTGATACATCAACGATACCATCCCACCCCCCCCCCAATGCCTTCATCAGAGCAATATATTGGGTAGCTAAAGCAATACGACTATCTTTAAGTGCCATTTGCGCAGAATAATAGGAACGATCAGCATTTAATAATTCAAGAAAACTGGTATTGCCATTTTCAAAAAGACTTCGTGAAAGTTGTAAAGAATGCAGAAAAGCTTTATTTGCAACGACAAGCTTTTCAAGGCGCTGATGTTCTTTTGTTAATCTCACGAGCGCATTTTCGACATCTTCTAAAGCCCCCAATACAGCCGCCCGATAAGTAATGAAAGCCTGATCACGCTGTGCCCGTGCCATCGCAACAGAGGCAACAATCTGTCCTCCATTAAAGAAAGGGAAACGAAGATTTGGGCCAAAAGACCAACCAATCGTTGAACTTTTCCATAACTGGTCCATTGCTGTTGCTGCTGTTGAAATATTCCCCGTTAATGTAAGCGAGGGATAACGTTCTGCCTCACGTTGACCAATGCGCGCTGTTGCTTGTGCATATTGACGCTCTGCCCGTCGCAAATCAGGACGAGTCAACAAAATATCTGCCGGAATTCCTGCTGGTATTGGCCATTGTGGTTGTGGAATTTTTACGTGTTTGGCATTTTTTTGTAAAAGATCCTTCAAAGCTGTAGGGACATGACCGGTTAAGACAGAAAGGCGATGCATACTCATAGCCACATTTGCTTCCATCTGGGAGATATCGGCTTCTGTATTAGCCATCTGCGCTTTTGCATTTGAAACATCAAGCTCTGAAATATCACCTGCTGTTAACTTGGTCTGCATCAATTCATATGTTTTGCGTTGTGTCGCAGCAATTTGCCGCACAATCAATAGTTTTTGTTGCCAACCGCGCATTTGAACATAATTTGTTGCCACCTCTCCTAACAATATGACCATCGTCGCACGCATATCTTCCACCGCCGCTTCAAGACCATACTGTGCGGCTTCAACGCCTCGCTTATGCCCTCCAAAAAAATCAAGCTCCCAACTTGCATCAAGTCCACTACGATATTGGTTCAATGCATCAGATTGTTTAGATCCGCTACGGGTTCCTGAAATTGTATTTGACGCATTTGGCAACAAAGATCCCACCACTTGCCCTAAGCTCGCACGCGCCTCACGAATCCGCGCTTTGGCAACCGCAACATCATTATTTCCAGAAACTGCCTCATCCATTAACGTATTTAAAACCGGATCATTTAAAGACCGCCACCATCCTGCAAGAGCAATTGAATGCCCAGATATCTGTGCAGACTGCTGTCCCCATCGCGCTGGAACAGAAAAAGATGTTTTATGATAATTCGGACCAACCATACATCCGGACAAAAGAAAACACAGCATAACACTAGAAAGTAATCTACTAGAAGTTCCCCTTTTGAGATTTCTGATATGCATCTAGTCTCCCGCATTTTTTCAGAATCATTATTGAATATTAATACTTTATTTACCAATTATTTCAAAATGAACATGAAAAATTAAATACAGTTTGCACAGGAATATGATCTGAAGGACGTTCCCACCCGCGCGCATCACGAAAAGTTGAAAGATCCACCAAAAAAGACGCTAAATCTGGAGAGGACCAAACATGATCAAGCCGCCGCCCATAATCTGTAAGAGCCCAATCGCGAGCACGATAACTCCACCATGTGTAAAGTTTAGTAGGAACAGGGATATGCAACCGCATAAGATCAATCCATCCGCCCTGACAACACAAACCCTGTAAACGCTCAGTTTCAATGGGTGTATGGCTTACAACCTTCAACAATTGCTGATGAGACCAAACATCTTCTGCTAAAGGAGCAATATTCAAATCACCCAGCAAAAGAGAAGATATCCCCTTTTCCTGATCCGCGCGGATAAAAGACATTTCTTCTAAAAAATCAAGCTTATGGCGAAATTTTTCATTCACCTCAGCGTCAGGAATATCGCCTCCAGCAGGAACATAAAAATTATGAATCCGCAAACTTCTCCCGTGGATTTCCACAATCACTGAGATATAGCGACAATCTTGGTTTTGACAAAAGAAACGCTTGTTCACCTTTTTAAAAGGCAAACGAGAAACAATCGCCACCCCATTATACGATTTTTGTCCACTCAATGCGATATGTTTATATCCAGCTGCTTCAAAAGCCTCCACTGGAAACAAAGCATCCGGACATTTTGTTTCCTGTAGACACAAAACATCGGCGGGAAAGAGTTCCAAATACCGAAAAACCTGTGCAAGGCGCAAACGAATAGAGTTAATATTCCAAGTTGCAATACGAAAGAACATCTGTTTCAATCCCAATGACGTAATACTATTGCTTTATTTCTTCGAAGGAAGTGTAAACATGCCCTGAACAAAACGAACGCCTGTTCGCACATTCATAATCTGCACAGTTGTTTCCAAGTTTTGTTGGTCAACAATTGTCCATTGCCGCAAAGCAAAGCTTTTAGAATCAAACACCATTCTTATTTGCCCTGCCCCAATCGTTTTATCACGCAGAACAATCGTTACAGCCCCTGGATCTTCGCGAAACGCCAACAAACGCCCAGAAGATAGATCAATTTTATCATCCAACAAAAACTTCATTGGCGTTTGCGAAAGTTGTGAAAAGTTCCAAGTATTTAAAGCCCGATTGTTAATGCCCACAAATTGACCATCTGCAATGATTTGTAAGGGCATTTTCTTGTAAATAAAGCGAATTTTTCCTGGACGCTCAAGATAAAATGTTCCTTGAGACATTTTTCCCTTTGGACTAAATTGAATAAAGTCGCCTGTCATTGTTTTGATTGCCGCAAAGTGATTGGCAATATTCTGCGCCTTTGCCACCTTATTAGAGGATTGCGAAAAAGCAGGAAAAGTTAAACAGCAAAAGACAAGAATCCCCACAAGCCCAAAGACTCTTCTTTGCGGTAAGAAAGATGTTTTCATAAAAAAATGCTCCCAAACAATATTTAATTGACTTTATCATTTACAATTAAGCCACCCATGGTGAATAAATACCCTGCTTTATAAGATAAAGATATTGTTTGAAAAAACTATCAAAAGATTTTTAGAAGTATTCTTCTTCGACAGAAACTAAAATTGCTCGTTTCCCCATATGATTTGCTGGATATAGCTTGTCGTTGGGTTTTACATAATTTGCCAACATGTTTTGCAGCAATTTATTTTTTCAAAGTTTTTTTAAGGGCCCTCAAAAGATTTTCAAAGACCTTTCAAAGCCTTTTCTCATTTTTACCCCCAAATTCTGATTTTTACAGTTTTTCGCTCTTTTTGGCAATTTTAACTGTCAAAATTCATTTTGATAAAACGCGCACTTCGCACATTTTCATTTCTCTCATTTTGCATTTAATGCTAAATTTTATATGTAAAAACAATAAATTACTACCTATTCTTACTGACTACAAACCTCATGTCCAACAACACTGAACTAATTATACCTTCTTCAATCCTCTTCTCAATCGATGTCGCAACATGACTATATTCAATGCTTAAACGGCGCTGAATATAAACAAGTTGAAACTTTACCATCACGCAGCACTACTGCAACAGCTTGGCTATAGCAACCATTCGTTGAAGAAGAAACAAAAGAAACATCCTTCTTTATTTCTTGCGATCCCTTACGGTATTGTTTCCAAGCCAGCACCATCACATAGTTTGCCAGCCTTAGAATGTTGCGACAACCTTTGGCACTTGAGAGCGTTCATAAGAGCCATTTTTAGTTCTTTCATAATCGTTTTTTATCCACACGGGCTCTCTCTGCTTGTAACGTGCAAGCAAATGGTTTTTGTTGATTCAAGATAAACAGATTTGAAATGAGAGAATCTTACGATATGTAGGTTTCTTATTCAAAATGAGTAATGCAATATTTTATTATAAATCAATGCTTATCCAAATAATCGATTTTCTTTTGAGTTTTCGAAAGCATCCCAATTTTTAAAGCTTTCCACTGATTGGCTAAACGCATAATCTCTTCTTTTCCCTCTCTAATCTTTGAAAAACTATGGATTATAATCAATACACGGACAGAGTTAAGTCCTCAATACAGTATTCGCGAACTTGAAGACTCTTCAATGAAAAAATTTAATAGAAAAAATGCTTTTTTGACTTCCTCCCCACCCAAAAGAATAAAAATTCTCAGCCAATCTCTTCTGTAAACAATTTAAATTTTAGCAAGTTTTACTTGGTGTCCCACCCCATATAATTCACTTAACTAAGGGCGCGACAGACTAGCCCTTTCTAAAGGCGTAAAGGTGAAAACCATTTACCATCTTTCCCCTCTCCTTTTAATTCAGCTTTACGGCTTTCAAAAGTATCTAAAGTAATATCTTTGAAATAATGGAGATTGCTTATAGCCTCACGCTTTTGTTTATCGCGTTCTTTAATCGGTTCACACCCCTTCCGTAAAACAGAATGCCATCCAGTTACACACTCACGGACTTATTTTAAAGAAACATCTCTTAAAATACCCAAACATATCTCGACAAGGCATTGATTTATAATGATAATCTAGCGTTGTTCATATTGCATAAGAGTCCCGAATAACCTAAGATTGTCTCATTTTAAATCTGTTTATGTTGCATCAATAAAAATCACTTATTTGCACGTCACAAGCGGGATGAGTGTGTGGATAAAATTTGTATAAGAAAGGACTAAAAATGGCTCTTATGAACGCTCTCAAATGCAAGATCTGTCGCAATATTGGGAGCTGGCAAATAGTGTGATGGTGCCGGCTTGTTACTTCATAAGCGTAAAGATGGAGGTGCTCAATGGATTTTACGCTATACCCTTCACGGACGCCGTCGCGAAATGGGATTGGGAGCGTTGCGAGATGTCTCTTTAAAACAAGCCCGTGAATTGGCAACTGGGTGGCGTTCTGTTTTACATGAGGGTCGTGACCCCATTAAAGAACGCAACAAACAAAAGCGTGAGGCTATAAGCAATCTTCATTACTTAAAAGATATTGCCGTAGATGCTTTTGAAAGCCGTAAAGCTGAATTAAAAGATGATGGTAAGGCTTGTGATTGGTTTTCACCTTTACGTCTTTATATTCTCCCTAAATTAGGCTGTTTACCCGTTTCAGAGATTACTCAAACAGAGATACGCAACACGCTTGCCCCCATTTGGCATACAAAAGCTGCAACAGCAGAGAAAGCATTGATACGTCTTAATCTTTGTCTTAAACATGCGGCTGCATTAGGATTGGATGTTGATTTACAAGCAACAGAAAAAGCACGCGCGCTCTTAGGCAAACAACGCCATAAAACGCAAAATTTTCCAGCTATGGATTGGAGAAAGTTTCCGGCTTTTTATAAAACACTTTGCGAAACAACAACAATGACGCAACTGGCTTTACGTTAGCTTATTCAAAACGGTGCCCGTGAATGGTATAAAATCCATTGAGCGCGCCCATCTTTACGTTTGTAAAAAAATAAGCCGGCACCATCACACACTTTGCCAACCTTAGAATGCTACGACAACCCTTAGCACTTGAGAGTGTTCATAAGAGCCATTTTTATTCCTTTCTTATACAAATTTGATTCTACACGATCATCCCGCTTGTGACGTGCAAGCGAATAGTTTTGATTGTTTCAACATAAACAGGTTTGGAATGAGAGAATCTTACATTATTCGCGCCTATCATTCACCATACAAAACAGTGAATTATCATTATAAATCAATGTGTTGTATAAAAGCAGATTAGCACGTCACATGACGCAACTGATTTTGCCGTAAGATTGAACGACGAAAACAGCAAAAAACTTAAATATCAAGCCTTGCATACCTTCTGTCCCCCCCATAATACCATTTTAATAAATATTGATTTATAATGATAAATTATCATTTTTTTAACTGAAATCATAGCACCGAATACAGTAAGATTCTCTCATCACATACGCTCTCATATTGAATCAATTCAATTTATTTTCTTGCACGTTACAAGCAGAGAGAGCCCGTGTGGATAAAAAACGATTATGAAAAAACTAAAAATAGCTCTTGTGAATCGCCTCAAGTAACAAAGGGATATCGCAAAATTGAAAAAGCTTGTGTATGATGATGCGAACTTTCTACGGTGCAATAGAATAAACGCCTGTTTTATAAAATGTAATTATAAAGATTTTTCAAAAGCGTTCTTCTTCGGCAGGGACTAAAATTTCTCGTTTTCCTGCATGATTTGCTGGACTAATAATACCTTCTTCTTCCATCCTCTCAATCAATGTTGCAGCACGGTTATAACCAATCCCTAACCGGCGTTGAATATAAGAGGTTGAAGCCTTACGATCACGAAGAACAATAGCAACAGCTTGGCTATAGGGATCATCCGCTGAAGGAGAAGCTGAAGAAACATCAGCACCATCTTCTTCTACTTCTTGGGTAATGGTTTCCAAATAATCAGGTCGTGCTTGCGCTTTGAGATGTGCAACGACCTGCTCCACTTCATCATCCGCAACAAAAGGTCCATGCACACGCTGAATACGTCCTCCTCCCATCATAAAGAGCATATCTCCTTGTCCCAATAATTGCTCTGCTCCCTGTTCGCCCAGAATTGTTCGGCTATCAATTTTTGAACTGACGGAAAAAGAAATGCGTGTAGGAAAATTGGCTTTAATCGTTCCAGTAATAACATCAACAGAAGGACGCTGTGTCGCCATAATCACATGGATACCGGCAGCACGTGCCATTTGTGCTAAACGTTGAACCGCGCCTTCAATATCTTTACCAGCGACCATCATCAAATCAGCCATTTCATCAATAATGACAACGATATAGGGCATAGGACTAAAATCAAGTGTTTCCGTCTCATAAAGAGGCTCGCCAGTATCATGATCAAAGCCCACTTGAATTGTACGCACCATTGTTTCTCCTTGACCTTTTGACTCCTTGAGACGTGCATTAAATCCATCGATATTGCGAACGCCAAGTTTTGACATTTTACTGTAGCGCTCTTCCATTTCACGAACAGCCCATTTAAGTGCAGTCACTGCTTTTTTAGGATCTGTCACCACGGGTGTTAACAAATGGGGAATGCCATCATAAACCGAAAGTTCAAGCATTTTCGGATCTACCATAATGAGACGACATTGTTCAGGCGTCATACGATAAAGCAATGATAAAATCATTGTATTAATAGCAACAGACTTTCCTGATCCTGTTGTACCAGCAACCAAAAGATGCGGCATTTTTGCTAAATCCGCAATAACAGCTTCTCCCCCGATTGTCTTGCCCAAAGCAAGCCCTAACTTTGCTTTGCTTTCAACAAATTCCTGCGCTTGCACAATTTCTCTTAAATAAACCATCTCACGCTTTGCATTAGGCAATTCTATTCCAATCACATTGCGCCCTGGAACCACAGCAACACGCGCAGAAATCGCACGCATCGAGCGCGCAATATCATCTGCCAGACTAATGATACGAGAAGACTTAATGCCAGCAGCCGGTTCAAATTCATATAAAGTGACCACGGGTCCAGGACAAGCATCGATAATTTTTCCTTTGACCCCAAAATCTAACAAAACCCCTTCAAGTTCCTGAGAATTTGCTTTTAAAGCAGCAGGAGAAAGTTTTGCATCCCGAACCGCGGGTGGTGGAACCGATAGGTAATCCAAAAGTGGAAGAACAAAACCACCATTTGCAGAAACTGTTAAAGACTTTCGACTTTTAACAGAAGAAGAAGCATGGACTTTATTTTGATTTTCCTCACACTTTTCTTTTTCATCCAAAAACGTTGGTTCAATCCGATCAAATGACTTGCCTTTCTCCTTACTCTGAGAATGCCTTTTAAAACAGAAAAAACGAAAAAAACGCGCTTGTAAAAAATAAAAAAGATGTAAAAGAGCACCAAAAGTTGTCGCAAAAAAACCATACTTCTCACGATCATCCTCAGCAGCATATTCCACATCTTCTTCTATCTCAAAAGCTGGATCAACGATTTCGTTTTTTGGAATGCTTTTTTCTTTTCTTTTCTTTCTTCTACGCCGCCATATTACATTGCCCGAAAAAGCAGCAATGAAAAAACCTAAAAGGATAAAAACAACACCGAAGAGAACCGTATAAAATGGAGAAAGAAAAAGAGGAAAAATTGAAGAAGCAACACTTAAAACTTTATCTCCTAAAACCCCTCCCAAACCCATGGGCAATGGCCAATAAGTAAAAGAAGCAACAGGCGTCATAAGGGCAAAAGCCATTAAAAAACAAACTGTTGATACCCCCCACAAAAAAAAGCGCAAAGTCAAATTGTAGATATTCTTTTGTGCCAACAAGAGAAAAGACCAAAATAATGGCGGCAACAAAACAGCAAGACTTGCTAAGCCAAAAAACTGCATCATAAAATCTGAAAAAATTGCCCCCAACCACCCCATAAGGTTTGTAACCTCATTTGTACTTGCATGGGTTAAAGAGGGATCAGCAACATTCCACGTCGCCAAAGCAAACACACAAAAAAGAATAAAGCCCAAAAGCCCAAGCCCAATAAACACACCAATCTGCCGTAAAAACATCTCAACAAGCCGAAAACCTTGAGAATCTTGCGCTTCCAACGAATCATAAGGAGAAGAACTTCGGTGCATCCATCAATTCCAAATACAAAGCTTTCACATTTAAAGAGCTATAACTTCCTTACCTCCCCCCAAAAGGATGAAGCTTACACTCAGCGCCGATCTATAAACAGTCATCTGTCAAAAATCCAACTTCTTAATCTAACACGTTCTCCCTTCTTCCCACTTCATATCATTCATATAATACCACCATTCTCAGGAACAATTCTTCATAAAACACGAAAAAAATCCCACCTTAAAAATATTTATCACACGCGCAATCAAAAAACACCTCATGTATAAAATTTAACATGGGTTGTAAAGTTTATGACAGCCCCTATCACTCTCCTAAACAGAAGGTTACGCTGCACCATGGTAATAATAAATTATTAATACCGTTTTAACCATCACGAATGAACATAATTTTTTTATCTTCACCCTCAATGTACCCCTTCAAGACAAGCATATTAAAGGATATTCATACAAATTAAAAAATACACTCCCATCTTTATCTAATTTTAGTTTTCTTTTCTATCAACCAAGTGTAAAAAGAGTTAAAGAAGATATTCAAAAAGGGCAGATCTGATAAATCTGTAAAGTGAGTCACACAAGGAAAGAAAAAGAGCTCTAAAACACTCATCTGTCATCAGATTGACACCCAAAAGACATCTTATTCAAAAAAAAGTCTTGTCTTTGTCAAGCGGGGAGAAAATTAAAATATTGAAGATAATTTTAAAGAACAATATCTTTTAATTCTAAACAATGGAAAAAGCCTCGTAAATAATGGAAGAAGCCCCGTAAATAATGGAAGAAGCATTGTGTATTCTGATCACCATAAAGATGTAAAACCCAATAAAAAAATAAAATCTCATAAAATCAAGCAGTGTGACCTTCTCATTGCAGGGGGAGCGGCTGTCGGTTTAACACTCGCAATAGCACTCAAGCAAACAGCCCCTAATCTGAAAATAAATATCGTTGATGCTGCTCCACAAGGAGATATTCCTGCTTCTAATATACGAACAATCGCCCTTGCTGCTGCTGCTGTTCGTATGTTAAAACAATTGCAATGTTGGGAACCTATACAACCCTATGCACAACCCATTCACTCTATGATCATCACAGATACAAGCATAAGTGATCCTGTCAAACCAACTCTTTTAACCTTTGAAGGCGACATTACCCCCGGTGAACCCTTTGCAACTATGGTAGAACATAGAGAACTCATCAACACTTTAAAAAAACGTGTCAAAGATCTTGATATCCCTGTTATGGCAAACACACGTGTCATTGATTTTCATCAAGACAACCAATACATAGCTACCACTTTAAATAATGAAGAGATTTGGCAAACAAAATTGCTCATTGCAGCCGACGGAGCCCATTCAAAATTACGCCAAAAAGCAGGTCTTAAAAACTTTTCTCATGCCTATAAACAAACAGCAATCATCTGCACAGTTGAACATGAAAAACCCCATCATGGTCAAGCAATTCAACATTTTTTACCCGCTGGCCCTTTCGCTCTTCTCCCTCTCAAAGGCAACCGATCCGCCATTGTATGGAATGAAGACCATAAAACTGCGCAATATTACCTTAAAGCTGATGCACTGATTTTTGAAACAGAACTCGAAAGACGCATTGGTCATCGATTAGGAAAACTCTCTTGGAATGGTGAACGTCAAGCTTTTCCCCTAAACCTTTCTTTAACACGTCAATGTATTAAACCCCGTTTTGCCCTCATTGGAGATGCTGCCCATACCATCCACCCCATTGCAGGACAAGGACTCAATTTAGGATTACGTGATAGCGCTGCTCTCGCTGAAGTGATTATTGAAACAGCACGATTAGGTCTTGACATTGGCTCCCTCACCGCTTTAGAGCGCTATCAAAGCTGGAGACGTTTTGAAATTGTCCGTATGGCTTTAAGCAATGATTGGCTTAATAAACTTTTTTCTAACGATAATCTTCTCTTACGGATGCTTCGCGATACCGGTCTTGGTATTGTCAATCAAACGCCAAAAATAAAAAAATATTTCATTCAAGAAGCTGCTGGCCTTACCCCAAATGCGCCCCGTCTCCTAAACGGCTTCCCGCTTTAAGCAAAAAATTCATCCCCTTTCACTTTTTACAACCTTTGGCTCTTTTCCTTCCCCCTAAAGAACAAAAATTCCTCTTAAATCCAGTCTGTAAACAATCCGGATTCTTATCGCGTAGCTTTCACTTGACTTCCCTCCCCGTATTTCACTGACCATAAAGCAAGCCACACAAGCCATACTTTAAGAACATTCACCACACACTGCAAAAACATATTATGCAAGAATCTGATCACACTTCAAATGAAGCTATTTCACGGCATAACAAAATACACAAGACTTTCTTTATCAGACCAACTTCAACTTACAATGAATACTTCATCGTTCTCTTGTTGAATGAGAGAGCTGAAGATCATAAAAATACCCTCATTTCCAATCTCTTTCCTTTTGAAGCCATCAACATCACCCTTTACATGCCACAAATGAGACGAGCATATAGATAAAAAATGATTGAAGATAAGGAAGCAAAGCCTTCATGATACATCCCTTGTGCTAAAGCCTATTGCAAAATATTGAAAGTTAGCAAAGTGTATAATGACGCAGACTTTTATACTTTATTATTGAAATAAACTTATTGAAATAAAAATGATGATGAAAAATGGATTTTATATTATTTATAGAGACTTTTATGTTATGCTATTCACGAGAAACGTCATAAAATAGGCTTAGTTGGATTGGAAAATGCTTTCTTTAAAAAAGCAGATAAAGTGGCAACACGAGTGCATTCCGTTGGGGTATGCTGCTTCTCAGACAAACCTATGTATATAAAAATGCCACAATTTAAAAAATATTAATATATAACAAAAATATTCTAGTACTCTATACCATCACACACAATTGTAAACTTGTGTATTGCCTCTTAACTTCCACAGCATAAAAAAAACAAATGAAAGTGAAAAATGATCCAATCTTGTATGTTCAATACGCTCTTTATTCATCAATGCCCATCAATAAATTCTAATAACCGACGCTTCAAAACGTGTCAAAAAATCCTATTAAACCCTTTACCCGCCATAGAAGATTTTCATTTTCCATACGTCCACTCATCTTAATCGTACACACGATAAATAAAACGAATACTTCACATATATAATCTTACAGAAAAAAGATCCAACAAAATCCATAACATCAGAGTCTTGTTCTACAGAACAGTATTGCCAAAATATAAGAATGTTAATTTATCCATCATATTGATTGATAAAATTATTATTTTATATATTGGGTTATAATCAAACAAAAAATTGATTTATAATGATAATTTATCGCTACTCTGAATCCTAAACCGTAAGATATCTTATTGAAAATCCTTCTCCCTTTTAAAGCAATCAAAATCATATCTCTTACTCTTCACAAACGAGAGCAGAGCCATGCGGGTAAAAACTTTTGAAGACATGACTTAAAAACCATCTAAAATACCAAGGACTGTCACAAAATTTCGGCTGGTAAATATAGCAATAGTATTGGCATGCTCCTTTGGAGGAAGCCCTGACACAATAAATTCTTCTGATTCCAACTTTTTTGTAAAGAATCAATAAAACCATTAACTTGCATAGATTAAAAAAGGCAACGTTAAGTAAAACTATAAAAAAGAATTAAAGTGCCCTCTCTCAAATGCCAAAAGCAATTATAACATTTCAAACTGGCAAAAATAATGATGATGATGCCAACTTATGACGAAAAAATTTTGTATTTAGATATATGTGTCCATACTTTCTGCCATTTTATTTGACACCTCAATAGGTTAATATATCCATTCAGTATTTTTATACAATCAAATGAGCAAAAAGATCCTATTTCTTTCATTTATATCTCTTGATATTCCCTTGCCTTATAAATATTGCACATGTGTTATGTTACTTCGAGTTCATCAAGTGTATACCCATTCTCCAACCACTCTTTAATCCACTTAGGTCTACGTCCACGCCCATTCCATAATTCCCATTGGTTATTAGGATTCCTATAATGACGCTCTTTGCTCACAAGATCAGCGATATCAATTCCATGAGTATTAGCAATCTCAAGAATTTTTCGTCGCGCATTTTGCTTTTCCTTTGCTTGCCGTTTTTTCAATTCCATATCGATTTGTATACGCATCTCTTGTAGTTCATCAAAATTCATATTTTTGAGATCATTCACCTTAATTACTCCCCTTGCAAAAAAAGAATCGTCCTTTGCCATATTTTAAACACAATTATAGACAATTTTTGTCTATTTATTATCGAAATTAAAATTACGATAAATATATCACTTTGACGGAGATGTGCTTTGGAGTACAAAAAGCTGTTTATTGGTATATCAATTACCACCACTGTACCTTTTTTCAGTTCAGTCATTAGAACTGGCAAGTACAGTGCACAAACGCCTTCACACCTCTCTGACTTTCATGAATCAGTAGTCAAAGGTAAATATAAATCACCATTCTATAAACTATGGCAATATGCAACAAAGAACAAGCCCTCTCTCTATAATGATGATGTAGTTCATTATCACAATAAGAGATACTCTCAAGTAAAACGAATTTTCGCTTGGTATAAATGTTTTTTAAATTTTTTTTTGCAACTAGAAAAATATATAAAACAAGTAACTTCAACAGAGCTCCAAAGATCATCATTGCTTAAAAGTCGTATTTTTTTATATCATTCCAATAATATTGGTTTGCGTAGTCTGCCCTATTTTATATCACACGTTGATCTTATTCCTTGGATATTCACATACACTGGAAATCTTCTCAGAAAAGAAAAAAATAACTACAAGGAATATTTTAAGCTAAATAATTCCATTTTGAAAATTTATAGAATCAAGGGACAGCGACAAAAAGCACCGAACAAAATTGGCGTTTATATCAATAAAATTCTTCATAATAAGGTGTATTGCTAATGATTTTTTCAGATTTCACAATGTTTGCTGCGGCATACATATCCAATACCCCTCATTTAGCATTTTCAGCTCTCATCGAACAAGGCGCACGGGATAATGTTGATATAACAAGCAATAATGATAAATTATTCGGTCAATTATCTCCACTTAGAGAAGAAACTGCAATAACTGAGCAGCTCAAACAAAATAAACATAATTTTGACGCAATCTTTGAGCAAATTGATGTTGAAAATATGAAATGGTTTTCTTTTTTTGGGGCATTTGGCTTTTGCAGAGATCTTGCAGATGTACAAAGTGCTTTAGCTTGCTGTTACAAACAAAAAGTATCAAAGTGTGTTTTTGAAAAAGCGGCATTACAATCTGCGTTAAGTTTTTATAACACAAAAGGCTTAAACAGTGGTGCCGATACACAAACGATTACTTCATATATTGGAGTAAAAGCTGCTGCACAAGAAGATAAAAACTTGCAAGATCCTGTAAGGCTAAAGAAAGAAGAACCAGAACAAGTAACTAAAGTAGATTCTCTTCCTCTTTCTTCAGAGGAATTAGAAGATGCGTTTGGGCATAAAGAAAGTAGCAGCCGTGATGCTTTTGCTGCGGAAGGTTCTTCTTCATCGACCGAGCAGCTAAGCGGTAATTGATATTTTCACGAATGAAAACTAGAATTTTGATAGGATGATATTAATGAAAGCTAGATAAGAAAATATTAAAGCTCTAATTAGTAAGATTGGACAAAATCTCTTCTAATTGAGGGCAGAAAAATGAAAATGATAGAACAAAACAGCGTTGATATAGCATTTAGTCAGAGAGCAGCACGTGAAATTACAATTGTGATGCGCTCAGAAAGAGAGTGGTATTTTACGTTTGTTGCCGATGATCCGGTCACCGGAAAACCAGATAAATATACACTTCTTACACAAAGAGGGAAGTTGAGGACTTGGGCTGACCCGAAATATCTCTTTAAATTTCTTCGTGAAAGAGGTGTTATTTGTGGAGTTTTTAATCTTCGTCAGGATGAAAAATATGAAAAAATCAAATACCCTTCAAACAATAGTTCATAATAAAACTATTCCAATATCTGCAGCTTTAACTGTATTCTTTATGGATAATTTTGCATATGCTAACCCGACAACCTTGATAAATGCAAAGAAGGCTTTAGACGGTTTAAAGGGCGATTTAAAAATTATCATCCCTATTGCCGCCGGTGTTATACTTTTATGTCTAGCAATTGCTTATGCAGGGCGCTACATTGAAAAAAGTACGTTCATACGATGGGCAGTTGGCGTTGTTGTCGCTGGTTCAGCACACGAACTTGCTACACTGTTATTTACTCGATCTTAATTGTGACAATCATGTAATAAATACAATTTATAAAAAGAAGCAAAATTTATTCGTTAATTATAAGTAAAATAATAGCCGTTTCATTTATACTGAAGATATATAATATGAAATACTATTTAGAAGCTTAATAAGAGTGAAATATGAAACAATTAAATATTCTTCAAACAATAGTTCGTAAAAAAAATACTCCAATCTCTGCAGCTTTAACTGTATTCTTTATGAATAATTCTGCATATGCTAATGACCCGAAAACTTTGACAAATGCAAAGAAGGCTTTAGAGGGCTTAAAGGGCGATTTAGAAAAACTTATCCCTATTGCCGCTGGTGTTATACTTTTATGTCTAGCAATTGCTTATGCGGGGCGATACATCGAAAAATCTACATTCATACGATGGGCAGTCGGGGTTGTTATCGCTGGTTCAGCATCCCAACTTGCTACACTGTTATTTACTGGAGCTTAATTGTGGCAATCATTTAGTAAGTACAATTTATAAAAAGCAAAATTTATCCATTAATTATAAGTAAAATAATAGCCGTTTCATTTATATTGAATATATACAATATGAAATGTTATTTAGAAGCTTAACAAGAGTAGATTATGAAACAATTAGATATTCTTCAAACAATAGTTCGTAAAAAAAACACTTCAATCTCTACAGCTTTAACTGTATTCTTTATGAATAATTCCGCATATGCCCAACCGAGGTATTTGACAAATGCAAATAACGCTTTAGAGCGCTTAAAGGGCGATTTAAACATTATTATCCCTATTGCCGCCGGTGTTATACTTTTATGTCTAGCAATTGCTTATGCGGGGAGATACATCGAAAAAAGTACGTTCATACGATGGGCAGTTGGCGTTGTTGTAGCTGGTTCAGCATCCCAACTTGCTACACTGTTATTTAATCGAGTTTAATTGTGGCAATCATGTAATAAATACAATTTATAAAAAGAGGCAAAATTTATTTGTTAATTATAAGTAAAATAATAACCGTTTCATTTATACTGAAGATATATAATATGAAATACTATTTAGAAGCTTAATAAGAGTGAAATATGAAAAAATCAAATACCCTTCAAACAATAGTTCATAATAAAACTATTCCAATATCTGCAGCTTTAACTGTATTCTTTATGAATAATTCTGCATATGCTAGTAACCCGACAACTCTGACAAATGCAAAGACAGCTTTAGACGGCTTGAAAAGTGACTTAGAAAAACTTATCCCTATTGCCGCTGGTGTTATACTTTTATGTCTAGCAATTGCTTATGCGGGGCGATACATCGAAAAATCTACATTCATACGATGGGCAGTCGGGGTTGTTATCGCTGGTTCAGCATCCCAACTTGCTACACTGTTATTTACTAGATCTTAATTGTGGCAATCATGTAATAAATACAATTTATACATTAATTATGAGTAAACCAATAGCCGTTTCATTTATACTGAAGATATATAATATGAAATACTATTTAGAAGCTTAATAAGAGTGAAATATGAAAAAATCAAATACCCTTCAAACAATAGTTCGTAATAAAATTATTGTGTCTTCTGCAGCTTTAACTGTATTCTTTATGAATAATTCTGCATATGCCCAAGTGACGCATTTGACAAATGCAAAAACGGCTTTAGAGGGCTTAAAGGGCGATTTAAAAATTATCATCCCTATTGCCGCTGGTGTTATACTTTTATGTCTAGCAATTGCTTATGCAGGGCGCTACATCGAAAAAAGTACGTTCATACGATGGGCAGTTGGTGTTGTTGTCGCAGGTTCAGCACACGAACTTGCTCAACTGTTATTTACTCGGTAATTGTGACAATCATTTAGTAAGTACAATTTACAAAAAGCAAAATTTATCCATTAATTATAAGTAAACTAATAGCCATTTCATTTATACTGAAGATATACAATATGAAATGTCATTTAGAAGCCTAATAAGAGTGAAATATGAAAAAATCAAATACCCTTCAAACCATAGTTCATAATAAAACTATTCCAATATCTGCAGCTTTAACTGTATTCTTTATGAATAATTCTGCGTATGCTACTGAGCCAACAACTTTGAAAAATGCAAAGAAGGCTTTAGATGGTTTAAAAGATGATTTAAACAAACTTATCCCTATTGCCGCTGGTGTTATACTTTTATGTCTAGCAATTGCTTATGCAGGGCGCTACATCGAAAAAGGTACGTTCATACGATGGGCAGTTGGCGTTGTTATTGCTGGTTCAGCATTCCAACTTGCTACACTGTTATTTTCAGGTAAATAATCACGAGTCTGTATAATACATAATGTTTTAAACATCTGTTGATCATAGGTATATACCAACAATAGTTTCGCTCATACTGCAAAAAAGGAATATTATTTATAGCAACTTTAATTAAAATGGGGATAAAAGATATGAAGCAATTAAATACATTTCAAAGAAAAATATACAACAAGTTTAGTGTTATTTTTATCACTTCAATGATGTTGTTAATAACTCGATTTTCTTATGCTCAAACGGAAACAAAGAGCATAGATGTTTTTATTGGTGTGCAATATGGATTGAGTGTACTTGTTCCTATCGTTGCTATCATCGTTTTTTTGTTTCTTTTGCTTATTTATATATTTCGCATCATTGCAAAAGCTACGTTTATACGATGGGCGTTTAGCGTTATTATTGCTGGTGCAGCCTTCTATATTAGTCACATATTATTTCACCTCCAGTGATGAGAGCATTCCATGAAATCAAAAGAACAAAGAGATTTTCCCTTATTCAAGGGGGCAACACGTGTTCCAACGATATGGGGGGTACCCATGATGCCGCTTATCGTTATGGTTATGGGGGTAGCTATTGTTGCTATGATGATAAATATCTTTTTGTGGATTATAGCGCCACCCTTATGGTTCATTATGGTGCAAATTACTAAAAATGATGATAAAGCATTTCGTATCTGGTGGTTATGGATTGATACTAAATTTCGCAATCGCAATAAAGGTTTTTGGGGCGCATCAAGTTATAGCCCCTCTGATTATAGTAAAAGGAGATAAACATGACAGCTGTTGAAAGCAGCAAACGTCTCGCATCAGAGACACCTGTAAGCCTGTTCCTCCCTTATTCACATCATATTACAGATACGATTATCTCTACTAAGAATGCGGAATATTTGTCAATTTGGAAAATTGATGGACGTTCGCATCAAAGCGCTTCGGAAGAGGATATTTTTCAATGGACAAAAGAGCTTAATAATACTCTACGGGGTCTTGCATCAGCCAATTTATCATTTTGGACGCATATCGTGCGCCGCCGTGTTTATGAATATCCTGATTCAGCATTTGATCAAATGTTTTGCTATCAGCTTGATGAGAAATATCGGCAAAGCTTTGCTGGTTATAATTTGATGGTCAATGATTTGTATCTGACTGTCATTTTCCAACCGATAGCGGATAAAATTATGTCGTTCTTTTCTAAACATGAGCGTGAGACGCTTGATCAAAAAAAGATGCGACAAGATTCATGTATTAAAGAACTCAACGACGTCAATCGTACTTTGGGTCAATCCCTAAAGCGTTATGGTGCAGAACTTCTTGGTGCTTATGAAAAAAATGGGCATGTTTATTCTTCTGCACTTGAATTCCTTGGAATGCTTGTCAATGGTGAATATCGGCCTATGCCCATTTGTCATGACCGTTTTGCTGACTATATGTCTATCAATCGACCCTTTTTTTCAAAATGGGGTGCTCTTGGTGAACTGCGCACAACCAGTGGAATACGTCGATTTGGGATGTTAGAAATTAAAGAATACGACGCAACGACCAGACCTGGACAGTTGAATGTTTTGCTGGAAAGTGACTTTGAATTCATATTGACGCAGAGCTTTTCGGTTCTCTCTCGCCATGCTGCTAAAGACTATTTGCAGCGGCATCAGCGTAATCTTATTGATGCACGTGATGTGGCAACAAGCCAAATTGCACAAATTGACGAAGCACTAAATCAGCTTATCAGTGGACATTTTGTTATGGGGGAACATCATTGTACATTGAACATATATGGTGATACAATTCAACAAGTCCGCGACTATATGGCCAAAGCAAGTGCAGCATTATTAGATATTGGGGTATTGCCCAAACCTGTAGATTTAGCGATAGAAGCTGGCTATTGGGCGCAACTTCCTGGGAATTGGAAATGGAGACCACGTCCTGCTCCGATTACATCACTGAATTTTTTATCATTTTCATCTTTCCATAATTTTATGTCCGGAAAGCCTACTGGAAATCCATGGGGACCAGCAGTTACTATCCTTAAAACAACCAGTAAAACACCGCTTTATTTCAATTTTCATGCTTCCAAACTTGAAGAAGATTCAACTGACAAGCGGTTACTTGGTAATACCGCGCTTATTGGACAGTCTGGATCTGGTAAAACTGTATTGCTCGGCTTTTTATTAGCACAGGCACAAAAATTTAAGCCAACGACGGTTGTTTTTGATAAAGATCGTGGTATGGAAATTGCCATTCGAGCGATGGGTGGGAGGTATTTAACATTCAAAGCAGGTAGATCAAGTGGTTTTAATCCATTTCAACTTCCTCCTACACAAGAAAATCTGATTTTTCTGAAACAATTTGTTAAAAAATTGGCAGAAGCTGGTGGTGAAGTCACGCATCATGACGAGGAAGAAATTAACAAAGCTGTTATGTCTGTTATGAGCAGTAACATTGACCCGTCGCTGCGTCGTTTGTCTTTTCTGATACAATTTTTACCAAATCCGCGTTCAAATGATTATAATGCCCACCCATCTGTTCACGCTCGCTTACTCAAATGGTGCGAAGGCAATGATTATGGGTGGTTATTTGATAATCCTCGTGATGCTCTTGATCTATCAACCCATCAAATTTACGGCTTTGATATCACAGAATTCTTAGATAATTTGGAAACGCGTACACCAGTGATGATGTATCTGCTTTACCGTACAGAAGGTATGATTAGCGGACAGCGATTTATGTATATTTTTGATGAGTTTTGGAAGCCGTTACAAGATCCGTACTTTGAAGATTTAGCGAAAAATAAGCAAAAGACTATCCGTAAACAAAATGGTATTTTTGTTTATGCAACACAAGAGCCTAGCGATGCTCTGGAGAGTAATATTGCCAAAACACTCATTCAACAATGTGCGACTTATATTTTTCTCGCCAACCCCAAAGCGAATTATGAAGATTATACAAAAGGCTTTAAACTAACAGATACTGAATTTGAACTCGTTAAAGGACTTGGTGAATTTAGTCGCCAATTCCTTATTAAGCAGGGTGATCAATCTGCGCTTGCAGAGCTGAATCTCGGTAAGTTCCATGTAACAAGCGATGGAAAAACTATCGAGCATGACTTTAGTGATGAACTCTTGGTGTTATCAGGTACACCTGACAACGCAGAATTAGCCGAAAGCATTATCGCAGAAGTTGGCGATGATCCAGCAATATGGTTACCAATTTTTTTACAGCATGCAAAAAATGACAGGAGGGAAACATGAAGAAACAGGTCATTTCGATAGCAGTAGCAATAACTTTAGGGGTTTTGAATCCAGCAAAAGCTTTTATAGTTGGAGGGGTCCCAGATTCATCTTCATTGTATAAATTTTTTGGAGGTTCATATTCAAACGCACCAGAGCCTGAAGTTACTATACCAAAAAAGAAAGTACACCCAGTTACCCCACTTCTCGATATACTTAGAAAACAACTTGAACAAACAAAAAAAATTCATGATTCTATAACGGGAAATCAGAAATTCGATACTGAAAAACTCAAAATGAATCAAACAGATAACACCAGTTTTTTTCTCAAAAATCCAGAAACACTCTATAATAAAAATACTTATTCAACTCTATCTTCATCACTTAAAAATATTTTAAAAGAAGAAGAAATTCCCGCCTCTATCCATGAATCTAGCGATTTCATCAACAAGCGTATCCAATATGCCGCCATCACGGATAAAGCTGTGAGTTTAAAGACTTTTCAAGAAGCAAGCAATCGTTTTCAGCAAATTGAAGAACTATTGAACGAAATCAAGACAACAAAAGATCTAAAAAGTATGGCCGAGTTACAAGCACATATCATTGGAATGCTTGCTAAACTACAAAATGAAACAGCAAAACTACAAATGGTTACACATTTACGCAACGCTGAATATACACTTATCAAACAGCAGAAAGATAGACATAACATAAGAATTCTGAATAGTAAAAATACAAAAATGCCTACTATAAAATTTATTCGATAGAGCTTTTTATAATAATATTTTGTGTACTATTTTTCTTGGCTGCTCGTAAAAAACAAAAGTAAATCATAATACTCAGTTCTCTCATAGACTGAGAAGGTCTATGAAATTTAATTCCATCCTAAAAAATTCAACGAAAAATGTTAAAAACTCATATAAAAAATTGAAAATTCGTTAAAGAGGAATGCCATGAACTTCACTATGTTCGCGCAACTTTCCAATCAAATTAATCAGATAACACAAACATATGTCACGGGTATTTCCTCAAAAGCGATTGCTACAATTACACCTTTCGTTTCAATTGGAATCACCATCGCTTTCATCATCTATGGATGGCTCATCATTCGGGGCGCTATCGATATGCCACTCTCCGGATTCGTAAACCGTTTCCTGCGAATAAGCATTATTACTTCAATAGCTCTCACCTCAGGACTTTATCAAAGTGAAATTGCAAATTTGATAACGCAAATGCCCTATGAGTTCTCAAAAGCGCTCATAGCAAATCCACTCACTGATACACAATTAATGAATTTACTTGACAAAGCAGCAACCAAAGGATTCCAATATGCAGGTCGTCTTTTCCAGGAAACCGTCTTCTTCGAGGCCAATGGATTGCTTTACAGCCTCTTAGGTATCCTTATCTTGCTGGCAACAAGTTCCGTCGTGGCAATCGGCGGTGGTCTCGTTATACTGACAAAAATCGCCATTACACTGCTCGTAGGATTGGGCCCTATCTTCATCATTGCTTTGCTCTGGCAACCAACCTATCGCTTTTTTCAGCAATGGTTAATCCAAGTCGTAAATTATGTAATCCTCTTTCTACTCTTAGCGACTGTCTTTAATCTGATGATGAATATCTTTGCAAACTATTTGAGTGATATGAAACTCGATTACAACCAGAATGTAGCAGCCATGTTTGGGGGAGCGCTCATCTTGTCCATTATATCCATCATGCTGTTACTCAAACTATCAAGCATGGCCCATTCTCTCGCAAAAGGCATAGCATTTGGACATCTATGGAGACATAGAAACTAGAGAATGTAGAAAGAAATGATTCTCGTAACAGAAACTTTAAATCCATAGGACAAAATAACTAAAATAGCCAAGCCTACAATGAAAAATATTTGCACTAAAATTGAATTATTTTCATCAATTAAAATACGAAATTAAGAAAAGATAAATTATCACAAATTATATGCTTTACTTTATTATTAAAATTATAATAATGATAAGAAATGCTGGGCTTTTAATTGTCAAAAAGAGGAGTGTTAAGGTAAAGTCGGTTGTTTTTATAATTTTGATTGCAAATCTTTTATCGGCTTGTGCATTAGCACCAAAGCTAAAACAACCTAATGATAGAAACCGTGTGCCTATTAATAAAACAATCCCTGCCGAAATCAAGCGAGGAGACAGATGAAAAAGCAATTTATTATAATAGGAGTGATTAGCCTTTTGGAAATGATGAATTTGGCGCATGCAAATAACGCAGGTTTTCATAATAGAGATACTTATGATAGAACTCAAGGAAGGTTAATGGAAGGAGGTAAATATCGGAAATATCCTGGCTTGTCGGATTCAACACACAATAGAGATGTTACTATAACTAAACGTCCTAATAGACCAAGAGTTAAAAAAAAGCCAGCACCACCTAAAAGGTCACGACCTGCTCATCCACCACAACCTACTCCATTGCCACAACCTACTCCATTGCCACAACCTGCTCAACCGCCACAACCTGCTCTATCAAAAGAATATTCGGAAATCCTTCAGCTTTTAAAAAAAGGGGAAATTATTGAGCTCTTAAAAAAACAGCTTGACTCGAAAAGACAACAACTTTCACAAGTAGAAAAAGCTTATCAGGCTATAACAAAGAGTCAGAAAACAAACCCAAAGCAAATAGACTTTTCTAGTTTTTTTCTTAAAGAGCCAGAATTTCTCTATAAAGATAGTAAGCTTTCAAGGCAATCATATCAAGAGGTCTTGGAGGAAGAAAACAAAGTTTCTGGGAATTTTGATCAAATCAGCAAAGCTATTTTTGGGCGTTTACAATCTGTATCGGTTCAAGATAAAGCTGTGAGTTTGGAAAGTTTTGAAAACGTAAAAAGTCGTTTTCAATACCTCAGAGGACTACTCGATGAGCTTCAAACAAAAGAAAAACTGAAAGACATTGCAGACCTTCAAGCACATATCGATGGTACATTAGCTATGATCCAAAATGAATTTATAAAAATGGAAATGGTAGCGTATTTACATGACGCTGAGCAATCACTTATCAAAAGGAAAAGACGCGAACTTGATATGATGTTTTTTGACCATGAAAAAAACCAGATGCCGATCATACGGTGAACACAAAAGCCGATGTATAAGGTTTAGTATTAACTCCACAATTCAAAGAAACGCAGAGATTTTATCAAAGTCAAGATATCGTGGTGAAAATGCTTAGGGAATGTATAAATGCAAATGAAGCATTTAGCATGTGTCTATGTTCTCATGTGATGAAAAATTGAAAATTCATTAAAGAGGAATGCCATGAACTTCACTATGTTCACGCAACTTTTCAATAAAATTAATCAGATAACACAAACATATGTCACGGGTATTTCCTCAAAAGCGATTGCTACAATTACACCTTTCGTTTCAATTGGAATCACCATCGCTTTCATTATCTATGGATGGCTTATCATTCGGGGCGCTATCGATATGCCACTCTCCGGATTCGTAAACCGTTTCCTGCGAATAAGCATTATTACTTCAATAGCTCTCACCTCAGGACTTTATCAAAGTGAAATTGCAAATTTGATAACGCAAATGCCCTATGAGTTCTCAAAAGCGCTCATGACAAATCCACTCACTGATACACAATTAATGAATTTACTTGACAAAGCAGCAACCAAAGGATTCCAATATGCAGGTCGTCTTTTCCAGGAAACCGTCTTCTTCGAGGCCAACGGATTGCTTTACAGCCTCTTAGGTATCCTTATCTTGCTGGCAACAAGTTCCGTCGTGGCAATCGGCGGTGGTCTCGTTATACTGACAAAAATCGCCATTACACTGCTCGTAGGATTGGGCCCTATCTTCATCATTGCTTTGCTCTGGCAACCAACCTATCGCTTTTTTCAGCAATGGTTAATCCAAGTCGTAAATTATATAATCCTCTTTCTACTCTTAGCGACTGTCTTTAATCTGATGATGAATATCTTTGCAAACTATTTGAGTGATATGGGACTCGATTACAACCAGAATGTAGCAGCCATGTTTGGGGGAGCGCTCATCTTGTCCATTATATCCATCATGCTGTTACTCAAACTATCAAGCATGGCCCATTCTCTCGCAAAAGGCATAGCATTTGGACATCTATGGAGACATAGAAACTAGAGAATGTAGAAAGAAATGATTCTCGTAACAGAAACTTTAAATCCATAGGACAAAATAACTAAAATAGCCAAGCCTACAATGAAAAATATTTGCACTAAAATTGAATTATTTTCGTCAATTAAAATACGAAATTAAGAAAAGATAAATTATCACAAATTATATGCTTTACTTTATTATTAAAATTATAATAATGATAAGAAATGCTGGGCTTTTTAATTGTCAAAAAGAGGAGTGTTAAAGTGAAGTCGGTTGTTTTTATAATTTTGATTGCAAATCTTTTATCGGCTTGTGCATTAGCACCAAAGCTAAAACAACCTAATGATAGAAACCGTGTGCCTATTAATAAAACAATCCCTGCCGAAATCAAGCGAGGAGACAGATGAAAAAGCAATTTATTATAGTAGGGGTGATTATTTTGGAAGGAATGCTGAATTTAATTCCAGCAAATGCAAATGCAACCGTAACTTTCGAATCCTCATCATCCTCACAAACACCCGTAGGCTCAACATCTTCTCTACCGACACAATCTGTTCCATCAGAAAAATATCTGGAAATTATTGCGTTGTTAAAAAAAGACCTTGAGTTGAAAAAAGAACAACTTTCACAAATAGAAAATGCCTATCAGGCTATAACAAAGGATCAAAAAACCACCCCGAGACAAATAGACTTTTCTAATTTTTTTCTTAAAGAGCCAGGATTGCTCTACAAAGATAGTAAGCTTTCAGGAAAGTCATATCAAGACGTCTTGAATAGTGAAAACAGAAATTCTCAGCTTTTTGATCCACTCGGTAAAATGCTTTTTGCGCGTTTACAATTTATATCGGTTATGGATAAAGCTATAACTTTAAAAACTTTTCAAAACGTAGAAAATCGTTTTCAATACCTCAAAAAATTATTCGATGAACTTCAAACAAAAGAAAAACTAAAAGACATTGCAGACCTTCAAGCACATATCGATGGTACATTAGCTATGATCCAAAATGAATCTATAAAGATGCAAATGGTAGCGTATTTACGTAAAGCTGAGCAATCACTTATCAAAAGGAAAAGACGCGAACTTGATATGAAATTTTTTAACCATGAAAAAAACCAGATGCCGATCATACGGTGAACACAAAAGCCGATGTATAAGGTTTAGTATTAACTCCACAATTCAAAGAAACACAGAGATTTTATCAAAGCCAAGATAATAGGAGCGAAAATGCTTAGGGAATGTATAAATGCAAATGAAGCATTTAGCATGTGTCTATGTTCTCATGTGATGAAAAATTGAAAATTCATTAAAGAGGAATGCCATGAACTTCACTATGTTCACGCAACTTTTCAATAAAATTAATCAGATAACACAAACATATGTCACGGATATTTCCTCAAAAGCGATTGCTACAATTACACCTTTCGTTTCAATTGGAATCACCATCGCTTTCATCATCTATGGATGGCTTATCATTCGGGGCGCTATCGATATGCCACTCTCCGGATTCGTAAACCGTTTCCTGCGAATAAGCATTATTACTTCAATAGCTCTCACCTCAGGACTTTATCAAAGTGAAATTGCAAATTTGATAACGCAAATGCCCTATGAGTTCTCAAAAGCGCTCATGACAAATCCACTCACTGATACACAATTAATGAATTTACTTGACAAAGCAGCAACCAAAGGATTCCAATATGCAGGTCGTCTTTTCCAGGAAACCGTCTTCTTCGAGGCCAACGGATTGCTTTACAGCCTCTTAGGTATCCTTATCTTGCTGGCAACAAGTTCCGTCGTGGCAATCGGCGGTGGTCTCGTTATACTGACAAAAATCGCCATTACACTGCTCGTAGGATTGGGCCCTATCTTCATCATTGCTTTGCTCTGGCAACCAACCTATCGCTTTTTTCAGCAATGGTTAATCCAAGTCGTAAATTATGTAATCCTCTTTCTACTCTTAGCGACTGTCTTTAATCTGATGATGAATATCTTTGCAAACTATTTGAGTGATATGGGACTCGATTACAACCAGAATGTAGCAGCCATGTTTGGGGGAGCGCTCATCTTGTCCATTATATCCATCATGCTGTTACTCAAACTATCAAGCATGGCCCATTCTCTCGCAAAAGGCATAGCATTTGGACATCTATGGAGACATAGAAACTAGAGAATGTAGAAAGAAATGATTCTCGTAACAGAAACTTTAAATCCATAGGACAAAATAACTAAAATAGCCAAGCCTACAATGAAAAATATTTGCACTAAAATTGAATTATTTTCATCAATTAAAACATGAAATTAAGAAAAGATAAATTATCACAAATTATATGCTTTACTTTATTATTAAAATTATAATAATGATAAGAAATGCTGGGCTTTTTAATTGTCAAAAAGAGTAATATTAAAATGAAAAAACGATTTATTATAATAGGAATGATTACCCTTTTAGGAATGATAAATTTAACTCTAACGTCTAACCTGAGTTGGAGTTCTGGCGCTCAGGGTTCAACTGTCCAAATCGCTTCCTCAACAGAATATCTAAAAATTATTGAGTTGTTAAAAGAAAAAATTAAAGTAACCGAAGAGCAGATCGATAACGCGAAAAAAGTCTATCAATCTATAAAAGGAAGTAGAGTAACGGAACTAAGAATAAAAGGGGGTGGGGATTTTTTCTTACACGATATGCCTGTCTACGCAGAACTAAAAGACTACCATAACAAAAATATGGATCATTATCCCAATATCAAAGATATTGCATATTCTGTTTATCGTGAAGAGCAAAGGGCAAACTTCTGGTCGTTTTCGCCTAATAAGATGCGGGAGATAATTAATAAGCGCCTTCAATATAGTGGCATTGTGAGTAAAGCCGTAAGCTTGCAAACTTTCAAAGACGCAGAGAACCGCTTTACGCAAATTATCAATTTCTTAAATGAGATAGATAGAACAATGAATCTGGCGGAAGTTTTTGAGCTGCAAACACGCATCAGGAACATGTCATCCATGCTCCAAAATGAATATGCAAAGTTACAAATGGTCAGAAATTTACGCGATAATGAAGAGCTCCTTATCGACATACAAAAACGTAAATTGTATGGAAAAATAATAAGCTATCAGCTCACAAGTATGCCTAGGGTAAGACTTTAGCAAATAAAGCTCTTTACAACATTTGCTTTTTTCATGAACACAAAAGCCAATGTATAAGGTTTAGTATTAACTCCACAATTCAAAGAAACGCAGAGATTTTATCAAAGCCAAGATATCGTGGTGAAAATGCTTAGGGAATGTATAAATGCAAATGAAGCATTTAGCATGTGTCTATGTTCTCATGTGATGAAAAATTGAAAATTCATTAAAGAGGAATGCCATGAACTTCACTATGTTCACGCAACTTTTCAATAAAATTAATCAGATAACACAAACATATGTCACGGGTATTTCCTCAAAAGCAATTGCTACAATTACACCTTTCGTTTCAATTGGAATCACCATCGCTTTCATCATCTATGGATGGCTTATCATTCGGGGCGCTATCGATATGCCACTCTCCGGATTCGTAAACCGTTTCCTGCGAATAAGTATTATTACTTCAATAGCTCTCACCTCAGGACTTTATCAAAGTGAAATTGCAAATTTGATAACGCAAATGCCCTATGAGTTCTCAAAAGCGCTCATGACAAATCCACTCACTGATACACAATTAATGAATTTACTTGACAAAGCAGCAACCAAAGGATTCCAATATGCAGGTCGTCTTTTCCAGGAAACCGTCTTCTTCGAGGCCAATGGATTGCTTTACAGCCTCTTAGGTATCCTTATCTTGCTGGCAACAAGTTCCGTCGTGGCAATCGGCGGTGGTCTCGTTATACTGACAAAAATCGCCATTACACTGCTCGTAGGATTGGGCCCTATCTTCATCATTGCTTTGCTCTGGCAACCAACCTATCGCTTTTTTCAGCAATGGTTAATCCAAGTCGTAAATTATGTAATCCTCTTTCTACTCTTAGCGACTGTCTTTAATCTGATGATGAATATCTTTGCAAACTATTTGAGTGATATGGGACTCGATTACAACCAGAATGTAGCAGCCATGTTTGGGGGAGCGCTCATCTTGTCCATTATATCCATCATGCTGTTACTCAAACTATCAAGCATGGCCCATTCTCTCGCAAAAGGCATAGCATTTGGACATCTATGGAGACATAGAAACTAGAGAATGTAGAAAGAAATGATTCTCGTAACAGAAACTTTAAATCCATAGGACAAAATAACTAAAATAGCCAAGCCTACAATGAAAAATATTTGCACTAAAATTGAATTATTTTCGTCAATTAAAATACGAAATTAAGAAAAGATAAATTATCACAAATTATATGCTTTACTTTATTATTAAAATTATAATAATGATAAGAAATGCTGGGCTTTTTAATTGTCAAAAAGAGGAGTGTTAAAGTGAAGTCGGTCGTTTTTATAATTTTGATTGCAAATCTTTTATCGGCTTGTGCATTAGCACCAAAGCTAAAACAACCTAATGATAGAAACCGTGTGCCTATTAATAAAACAATCCCTGCCGAAATTAAGCGAGGAGACAGATGAAAAAGCAATTTATTATAATAGGGGTGATTACCCTTTTGGGAATGATGAGTTTGGCGCATGCATCGGGTTCTCCTCAAACATATACATGCAATTTTCTAGAGTTGGGACTTGCAGAATATCAAAAGAATACATTTGGAGCAGACCTCACTGGAATCCTAGAAAAATGTGCACAATCTCCATCACCTACTCCACCGCCACAACCTGCCCCACCGCCACAACCTGCCCCACCACCACAACCTGCTCTACCAGAAGAATATTCGGAAATCCTTCAGCTTTTAAAAAAAGGAGAAATTATTGAGCTCTTAAAAAAACAACTTGACTCGAAAAGACAACAACTTTCACAAGTAGAAAAAGCTTATCAGGCTATAACAAAGAGTCAGAAAACAAACCCAAAGCAAATAGACTTTTCTAGTTTTTTTCTTAAAGAGCCAGAATTTCTCTATACAGACAGTAAGCTTTCAAGGCAATCGTATCGAGAGGTCTTGGAGGAAGAAAACAAAGTTTCTGGGAATTTTGATCAAATCAGCAAAGCTATTTTTGGGCGTTTACAATCTGTATCGGTTCAAGATAAAGCTGTGAGTTTGGAAAGTTTTGAAAACGTAAAAAGTCGTTTTCAATACCTCAGAGGACTACTCGATGAGCTTCAAACAAAAGAAAAACTGAAAGACATTGCAGACCTTCAAGCACATATCGATGGTACATTAGCTATGATCCAAAATGAATTTATAAAAATGGAAATGGTAGCGTATTTACATGACGCTGAGCAATCACTTATCAAAAGGAAAAGACGCGAACTTGATATGATGTTTTTTGACCATGAAAAAAACCAGATGCCGATCATACGGTGAACACAAAAGCCGATGTATAAGGTTTAGTATTAACTCCACAATTCAAAGAAACGCAGAGATTTTATCAAAGTCAAGATATCGTGGTGAAAATGCTTAGGGAATGTATAAATGCAAATGAAGCATTTAGCATGTGTCTATGTTCTCATGTGATGAAAAATTGAAAATTCATTAAAGAGGAATGCCATGAACTTCACTATGTTCACGCAACTTTTCAATAAAATTAATCAGATAACACAAACATATGTCACGGGTATTTCCTCAAAAGCGATTGCTACAATTACACCTTTCGTTTCAATTGGAATCACCATCGCTTTCATTATCTATGGATGGCTTATCATTCGGGGCGCTATCGATATGCCACTCTCCGGATTCGTAAACCGTTTCCTGCGAATAAGCATTATTACTTCAATAGCTCTCACCTCAGGACTTTATCAAAGTGAAATTGCAAATTTGATAACGCAAATGCCCTATGAGTTCTCAAAAGCGCTCATGACAAATCCACTCACTGATACACAATTAATGAATTTACTTGACAAAGCAGCAACCAAAGGATTCCAATATGCAGGTCGTCTTTTCCAGGAAACCGTCTTCTTCGAGGCCAACGGATTGCTTTACAGCCTCTTAGGTATCCTTATCTTGCTGGCAACAAGTTCCGTCGTGGCAATCGGCGGTGGTCTCGTTATACTGACAAAAATCGCCATTACACTGCTCGTAGGATTGGGCCCTATCTTCATCATTGCTTTGCTCTGGCAACCAACCTATCGCTTTTTTCAGCAATGGTTAATCCAAGTCGTAAATTATATAATCCTCTTTCTACTCTTAGCGACTGTCTTTAATCTGATGATGAATATCTTTGCAAACTATTTGAGTGATATGGGACTCGATTACAACCAGAATGTAGCAGCCATGTTTGGGGGAGCGCTCATCTTGTCCATTATATCCATCATGCTGTTACTCAAACTATCAAGCATGGCCCATTCTCTCGCAAAAGGCATAGCATTTGGACATCTATGGAGACATAGAAACTAGAGAATGTAGAAAGAAATGATTCTCGTAACAGAAACTTTAAATCCATAGGACAAAATAACTAAAATAGCCAAGCCTACAATGAAAAATATTTGCACTAAAATTGAATTATTTTCGTCAATTAAAATACGAAATTAAGAAAAGATAAATTATCACAAATTATATGCTTTACTTTATTATTAAAATTATAATAATGATAAGAAATGCTGGGCTTTTTAATTGTCAAAAAGAGGAGTGTTAAAGTGAAGTCGGTCGTTTTTATAATTTTGATTGCAAATCTTTTATCGGCTTGTGCATTAGCACCAAAGCTAAAACAACCTAATGATAGAAACCGTGTGCCTATTAATAAAACAATCCCTGCCGAAATTAAGCGAGGAGACAGATGAAAACAAAACAAGCAAAACCAGTGAAAGCTGAACAACTTAGCAGTTATTACGAAGAGAGTCGTGGTCTAGAAAGGGATCTCATAAACGAATTTATAAGGTCGCGCAGAACAGCATGGCGTGTAGCGAGTGCTGTTGGTCTTTTTGGCTTATTCGGTATGATATGTGGGGTTGTTGGATTTTCTCAACCAGCGCCTACACCTTTAGTGTTACGCGTTGATAACACAACAGGTGCTGTTGATGTTATCTCAATTATGCGTGAGCACGAAGAAAGCTATGGTGAAGTTGTAGATAGATATTGGCTCAATCAATATGTGCTTAACCGCGAAACTTATGACTATGATACCATTCAACTAAACTATGGCACAACAGCTCTTTTAAGTGCAGCAGCTGTTCAACAAGAATATTATAAAATCTATGATGGGGAAAATGCACGGGATAAAGTGCTTTCAAACAGAGCACGTATCACAGTTAAAGTACGGTCAATTCAACCTAATGGACTCGGTCAAGCAACCGTACGTTTTACGACTCAACAACTTGATAGCAGCGGTGCTGCTAATGGACCAAAACAGCACCAGATTGCAACAATTGGTTACACCTATGTGGGTGCACCTATGAAATCATCTGATCGATTGCTTAACCCCCTTGGTTTTCAGGTAACAAGTTACCGTTCTGACCCAGAAATACTGTTGAATGATTAAGGAATTGATTGTTATGAAAAAACTTGCATTCGTTGTTCTATTATCTTCATTTTCTTCTCTTTATACAGTACCTGTACAGGCGCTCAAAAGTCCGACAAATTCGCAATATGATCACCGCATTCGTTATATAACATATAACGAAGCCGATGTAGTTCAAATTGAGACAGTTCTTGGTGTGGCAACACATATTATTCTTGAAGAAGGTGAACAGTATATCACTCATGCCTTTGGTGATTCAGAAGCCTATGCCTTTGCTCATAAAGGGCGGCATATTTTTATTAAACCAAAAGCAGAACTTGCCAATACCAATCTCATCGTTGTAACGGACAAACGGAGTTACAAATTCCGACTACAATTTCGAAATGACCGTGCAGGATCAACCTATGAATTGGCTTTTCATTATCCCGATTCAAACGATGAAAAGTCAGAAGAAAACAACCGACGCCTTGCGATTGAACGCGGTTTTCACCAAAGCGTAAAAGGTTATAATCTTAGTTATACCATGAGCGGTCATCAAGATATTGCTCCGATCAATGCTTGGGACAATGGACGTATTACTTACTTCAAGTTTCCTGCTAACATGGATATGCCATCAATCTATGTCGTAGATGCTGAAGGGAATGAAAGCTTAATTCCACGCACCGTCATCGGCAGTTCTAATGATATTATCGCCGTTCATAAGGTCAATCCTAAATGGCTCATACGACTTGGTAAACGTGCTCTAGCTGTTTTTAACGAAGCCTATGATCCCCATGGTATACCAAACACAACAGGAACAGTATCTTCGGTGGTTTACCGCATAAATAAAGGAGGAAAATAATGTTTGACAATAAGGAAGGAGATGAAAAAGGCAAAAAACTGGACAATATAGAGCAAAAACATATTGAAAATGCCTATGAAAGCTCCGAACTAGGTTCAGAGCACCGTCCGACAATTCCAGGTACCCGTGTATTATTAATCGTAGGACTTATTGTCATCGTAGCGGTACCAATTGCTTTGACTTGGAAAGCTTTTAAAATGCGTAATACCGTAGAAATTGAGGAAGAAAAACCGCAACAAACGGTACAGCAAATTATACCAAGCTATACCCCGCGGGTTATAGAAGAGCCAAAGCTTGTAGAAGAATCAGAAAAATCAACACCAATAGAAGACTCAAGCCTAGATATTTCACCGGCCTTGGCTAAGCTTCTTCAAACAACCGTTCCCCCACATATGATTCAAGATTCTGAAGAATTAGCGCGCAGACGTATGCTCAGTTCTAGTCTTAACAATGGTGGAAGTGAAGGATCTACGGAGACAAATAAAGCATCGAATGACAACAGTGGTGCATTAAATCTCCAACCTGTACGCTTAGGTCAATCACATGCGGCGCAACTTCGTAACCGTGATCTCTTAATTACGCAAGGAACGCAAATAGATTGTACGTTGGAAACAAAAATTATTACCTCACAACCAGGGATGACAACATGTCATTTAACGCGGGATATTTATTCTACAAGTGGTCGTGTTGTTTTGCTCGATCGTGGTTCTAAAGTCGTTGGTTTTTACCAAAGTGGCTTACAGCAAGGGCAAACACGTGTTTTTGTGCAATGGTTACGTATTGAAACGCCTTCTGGTGTTATTGTCAATCTTGACTCACCTGGGACCGGTCCTCTTGGTGAAGCAGGTATCGGTGGCTGGGTTGATAGACACTTTTGGGAGCGGTTTAGTGGCGCAATTATGGTGAGTATCATCGGTGATTTAGGAGAATGGGTGAGAGGTAAAATTAATAAAAGTAGCAAAGAGAATAAAGAGAACGCACAGCCACAAGGAGCTCATAATGCTGAACTTATAGTAAACGATGTTATTCAAAATTCAATCAATATAACACCAACACTTTACAAACACCAAGGCGAACGAGTAAATATTTTTGTTGCTCGTGATCTGGATTTCAGCGATGTCTACAGTCTCGTCACACGTTAACCCTATACAAAAAGATCAAGCAGTTTCTCAGCTTCTGCAGCCGCTTGATCGTTTCTTAGAAGATCGGAAGATCACTGAAATATCGATCTGCCGCCCCTGTGAAGTATGGACAAAAAACTTCAACGGGTGGCAGGTCCATAGCGTACCAGAGTTAACAACAGCTTTTTTGCAAACGCTTATTACAGCTATTATCGTTTATAACGGTATGGCTCCCAGAAGTATTAATTATGTGCTATTGCCTGGTGGACAACGTGGTACAATTATCCAAACGCCAGCTGTCGTTGATGGTTCTCTTTCCTTTGTAATTCGTAAACATTCTCTCATAGTTAAAACGTTAGAAGAACTCAAAGAAGAAGGGGCTTTTGATGATTTTTCCGATGTAAGTTTTAATAAACCTTCAGCAAAAGAAGCCAACAATTTCTTATCGAAGCATGACTTCACGCGGTTGGAACCATTTGAAGTTCAACTCTTACAACGTAAACGTGAGGGAAGAATTCTTGAATTTTTGGAAGAATGTGTCCTTCACAAACGCAACATTATCATTGCAGGCAAGACAGGATCTGGTAAAACAACATTTGCCCGCTCACTCATTGAAAAAGTTCCTGTAGAAGAGCGTATTATCACGATTGAAGATGTTCATGAGCTTTTTCTACCCAATCACCCTAATCACGTAAATATGATTTATGGTAACAATGTGGGTCGTGTTTCAGCGGAAGAATGTCTAGATGCATGTATGCGTCAATCACCTGACCGAATTTTTCTTGCTGAGTTGCGAGGCAATGAGGCATGGGAATATCTCAATTCACTCAACACAGGTCATCCAGGATCGATTACAACGACGCACGCCAACAGTGCTTTACAAACATTTGAGCGATGTGCCACCTTGATTAAAAGATCAGAGGTTGGTCGCCGACTCGAGCTAGAAATGATAAAGATCGTTCTTTACACAACAGTTGATGTCGTGTTGTTCTTTAAAGATAGAAAACTTTCTGAAGTTTTTTATGACCCGATTTTTGCTAAATCAAAAATCGCTTAAAAGAGGTCTTCTTTCTCGATAATAGCACTCAAACAAAAAGAGCCGTAACAAATTGTTACGGCTTTTTATTATACATCCTCTCTTCTCTTTGCTTTTCCACTGTATTTTCTACACTCTTCATGAACAAAAGAAGAAAAAACTAAACAGACAACAACTTCACAAGAAAACAAAAGGAGACTCTATTCTTTTGCCTTTGATCATACTCTCTATTTATCTTTTGAAAATGTATATTTGATTCACAAGAGAAAAAATGATGACAAAATAAATATTTCAACAAAAAGAAATGAATAAATTTTGATTCACCTATCAATAAGAACTTTGTGAAATAGATACCGATCATCATCAATAATTATCGTCATAAATACAAAAGCTTATTTTAAGTAATCAATAAATATTTTTTTACCCAAACAATCTTCAAAGACAGAGAACCTCATACAAATAAACGATCATTCTGCTTTAGCATCTATAAATCACATTTTATTTAAGAAAGGGGTATAGTCGCCTATTGATTTCTTCTCCCTCGACGAAAAAAGATTCTTATCCTACACCAACTTGTAAACAATCAAATTTCTCTAAAAAAAAAGCTTCACTAACCATATTACGTGGAGCTCATATCCTCACCTTCAAAAACAATGTTCATAAACTATATAGGCAAATCCTAATCATAGATATTCCCGCCCTCTTCTCAAGACTTCAAAAAAGCGAAAGTTCTGACAAGCATAGACCGGTAATTCCACTTCTTAAGACGCATCCCATTGATTTATAAAGAGTGTTCATTGTCTTACATGTTGGATAAAACACCTTAACATTGCAGGATTATTTCATTCCAAATCTGTTTATATTGAATTAACCAAAACAACTTGCGTGCATGTTACAAGCGAGGAATCTTGCGTGGATAAAACTGTATAAGAAAGCATTAAAAATGCCTCTTATGAACCATCTCAAACGCCAAGAACTAGTTAATATTGGGAGCGAACAAAGTGTGTGATGGTACCGGTTTGCTCCTTCATAAGCGTAAAGATGGGAGTGCTCTATAGATTTTATATTATTTCCATGAGAGCTTTATCGTTATACCATTCTGTGCCATCACAAAATGGGGGTGACGAACGTTGAAAAATGTTTGCTTAAAACAAACCCGTGAATGTGCAACTGGGTAGCGCTTTGTTTTACGTGAAGGGCGTGACCCCATTAAAAAACGTGAAAAACAAAAGCGTGAGACAATGCGTAATCTCCATTATTTAAAAGATATTGCTCTAGATGCTTTTGAAAGTCGTAAAGCTGAATTAAAAAATGATGGTAAAGATGGAACTTGTTTTTTACCATTACGCCTTCATATTCTCCCTAAATTAGGGTGTTTACCCGTTTCAGAAATTACGCAAACAGAGATACGCAATACCCTTGCTCCTATTTGGCATACAAAAGCAGGAACAGCTCGTAGAGCTCTTAATCGTCTTAATCTTTGTCTCAAACATGCGGCTGCCTTAGAATTAGATGTTGATTTACAAGCAATAAAAAAGCACGCGCTCTCTTAGGAAAACAACGCCATAAAATCAAAAACTTACCTGCAATGGATTGGAAAGATGTGCCTACTTTTTATAAAACACTTTGCCAAACAACAAACCTTACACAACTGGCTTTGCGTTTGCTTATTCTGACAGGCATTCGCTCTAACCCTTTACGTCATATTCATAAAGATCAAATTGATAATGATATATGGACCATCCCTACTGAGGATATGAAAGGAAAGCGTGATGCTACAACAGAATTTCGTGTCCCCTTATCATCTGAAACACTAAAAGTAATTAAACAAGCCCGTTGTATCTCTAAAAGTGATTTCATCTTTTCTTTTTCTAGTCGGGCTCCTATACCACCTATGGTTATGTCAAAATATATGAGGAAAATTGGACTAAAAACCTGTCCCCATGGATTTCGCCCTAGTTTACGTGATTGGCTCACTGAGACAACAAATGCCTCCCCCTATGAGGTCGCTGAAACCATTCTAAGTCATACAGTAGGAAAACAAGTAGAACGTGCTTATCGTCGGACTGATTATCTAGAACAACGCTGTGTCTATATGGAGAAATGGGCGGCTTATGTCACAGGACAATCTTAAGATATGGGGTGCATAACCCCATGATCTGTGGATAACTTTCGCTCTCTTTTCTCTCATTCCATCTCAATAAAATTTATCACGTGTCACATAAGTTTTTTTATTGTAAAATATTGTTTTCTATAAATAAAATACCTTCAAAAAATGAACCAAAATGTGTTTAATAAATGCTTATGACTTGTTTCTATTTTTGAGAATGAAAGGATTTTAAAATGACAGAAAACGATATTCTTTTAACAGACCGTGAAAGTGCAAAATTGCTTCATATGAGTGTCTCAACTTTCCGTCGTCATGTTACCAATGACTCTCTACCAAAACCTTTAAAATTTGGTTTTTTATCCCGTTGGTTACAATCGGATCTTATCAATGTCCTCAAGCAAGCAAGACAGCAACGTAAAAGTTACACAGCATAAAAAGCCTTGTCACGTAAGAACGGACAAGGCTTTCTCAAACTCATCACCTAAAAGATAGCAAAATCCGTCCTGTGACGCAAGTAACAAGATTACTAAGCGTACTTCCCTACGTCATATTGGCTTCACACACAGCGTTTTGATTGTTGATTATTAACGGCAAAACTTAGTGTTGATATTTAAGAGTGTTTTTATACTTTTTACAATACAATCTATTTAAGCGCTTCTCGACACTTCGCTTCGGAATGACAGTACCAGGACGATACATTGGAATTCTATCATCTTTACAATTTTCACCCATTTTCCATTTTTACTTTTATAGTGAAATCCTGATTGAATCATACAACTATGAATCATAGCCCATTCATTGAAACCCAATTTACTATTTTCCAAATCTGTATTATTAAGGAGATGGTATACCACACTCTAAGGATGCTTTTCCTACCTCCGTAAAGTCTACACCTGGCTTTTCCCATATAACAAAATATATTGAAGGAGGTTTACCTGAGTTACAGGCTGCTATGCTTAAAGGGACTATCCCACTTAATAAGTTTAAAATTTTCTTCATTTTTCCCCTCTTTGAATGGACTTATTTTTAATGAAATGGCTCGCCTGTTGATTATTTTATCTCTAGTTTTCAAAACAGTTCATAACTGAAAGAATGAATTGAAGGAACAATTCCGCACAAGCATGGGAACACATGAATGTGGGGATTGTAGTTTACACAAATAGCAATATTTAAGGTTGGCATTTACGGCTATTTTTGTACTTTTTACAAAAAGGGCTGTTTAAGCGCTTTTTGACGCTTCTCTGTGGAACAACAGCGCCCGGTCGACAAATGAGAAGATCCTCGGCTTTATGATTCTCACACCAAGTCCCCCCTCCCACTTTATCACGGAAACCAGCTTGAACCATACAAGCTTCTATGGTTGCTATTGCATTATAGCTAAGCTTTCTGCTTTCTGGATCGACATCATAAGGAGTTGGCATGCCACATTCTAACAAGGCTTTGCCTATTTCAGTAAAATCAGTAACACCATTTTTCTCCCACGTAGCCACCTCTCCTGGAGGAGGTTTGTTAAATTAACATCCTGCAATACCTAATAAAGTTACAGCACCTAATAGCTTTAAAATTTGTTTCATTTTTTGCTCCATGATTTAATTCAAGGTTTTTGTTCACGATGAGATAAACCATAGCGCACTTTACACTTATCACTCGCATGTCCAAGACAAGTATGGGGACTTACGGGATTTGTGATCACTCTCAACCATTCTTTCCAAACGTTGCTGCCAGCAGGTATTGTCTCGTAAGTATAGCCATTTCCGCCAATAATTTCTGCTTACAAGGTCATATCTATGACCATCAACACCAATCGTGGTTTGTTTGCCACCACTCACATACTTTAACAGACCGGATGCCGCCAAAACATTAGCCGCTGGTCCATAAAGACTGACAGTTGTATTGCCAGCTACATCATTGACAACTTCTTGTTTGAAAGAATTCATCATATTAAAGCCTGTCAGACTGTCACAACTATGAACATCAAAATGCAATCCTGTGTTCCCATAGCGAGACATCAAATCTTTTGCTTCTTGTGTTGAATTGGTCAAATCCCAAAAATTATTTTCCAGAAACTTCTGGTATCACGCGCCAAATCACTGAATATCAGCAGTGTTTGTGATATTATAGTAAAAACGTATCGTAAAATTACGAACTGTCATCACTCCTTTATTTCATTTAAATGATTTACATGCGTTATAATGTTTGTATTATTTTTTATGCTCTATTGATATAAGGTGATCTTCTTTTATAAAAAAACGATCAATTGAATCATGCATTAAAGCGAGAATTTTGATACAAATTTAATAAAAATAAAAACACATAGCATATTGTTTTTACATAGATTGCTGTTTTAAGTGTTTATTTTACCCACAAGACTAATGTCTTTTTAAGGAAATTATAATTATGTTGACTATCTTATGGAAGCCAATAAACTTTTAGAGATTAAATCTTAAGAAGCACAAAAAAACACGGTTTTTCGTGTTTTACTTTACTGTTCATGAATCGGTTACTTTGCAAAGATAGGAATCAATCATGAACTTTCTTAAGCTCATGCCATTGCAAGGATTTTTGCTATAAGAATGACTTCATTTTTAGGGGTTAATTCGCTTTGAGAACGATCATAGTTACCACCTCCCCCTTATAAGAGGCTAATGCGCTCTTAAAGATCAAATTCCTCAAGGGACATACCATTTCTGGCTTTGACCTTCACTTTCATGAATGAGTAATTCTTTAAAGGCGGCGTTCAACCATAAGTTTTTTAATTTCAGCAATCGCTTTCGCCGGATTTAATCCTTTTGGACAAGTTTGCGTACAATTCATAATCGTATGACAGCGATAAAGGCGGAAAGGATCTTCTAAATTATCAAGACGTTCACCACACATCTCATCACGTGAATCCGCAATCCAACGATAAGCTTGGAGCAAAACAGCGGGGCCCAAATAGCGATCACCATTCCACCAATAACTCGGACATGATGTCTGACAACATGCACATAAAATACATTCATAAAGACCATCAATTTTTTGGCGGTCGGAGTGACTTTGTAACCACTCTTTCGCAGGTTCAGGCGAAACAGTTTGCAACCAAGGCTCAATGACTCGGTGTTGGGCATAAAAGCGATTTAAATCAGGAACCAAATCTTTAACAACCGGCATGGAAGGCAGAGGATAGACCTTAATGGGGTGTTTTACATCATCCATACCTTTGGTACAAGCCAATGTATTGGTCCCATCAATATTCATCGCACAGGAACCGCAGATGCCTTCACGGCATGATCGGCGAAATGTCAAAGTTGGGTCAATATGGTTTTTAATAAACAAAAGCCCATCAAGAATCATAGGACCACAAGCAGAACGATCGACATAATAGGTATCTAGATGAGGATTTTCCTCATCATCAGGCGACCAACGATACACGTGAAATTCCGTCAGCTTTGTAGCCCCTTCAGGTTTAGGCCAAACCTTTCCTGGTTTTACTTGAGAGTTTTTGGGAAGTTTAATTTGTACCATAATTCATTCTCCCCTTAGTAAACCCGTTTTTTAGGTGCAATGCGTTTTAAGTCGATACCCCCATCTGCTTCAGATGTTAAGGGTTCAACATGGACAGGTCGATACGACAAGGTTACCTTACCATCTTTTGACAAATGTGAAAGGGTATGTTTTCGCCAATTTTTATCATCACGCTCTGGATAATCTTCACGAGCGTGAGCACCACGACTTTCTAAACGTGCTTCAGCAGAATGAACCGTCATGATTGCATTCGCCATGAGATTTTCGAGCTCTAATGTTTCGACCAAATCAGAATTCCATATCAGGGAACGGTCTGTGACTTTAAGATCAGACAATTCCCCCCAGATTTTATTCATCCGTTGACATCCTTGTTTCAAAGAATCTTCTGTCCGGAAGACAGCAGCATCTTCTTGCATCGTGCGTTGCATTTTTTCGCGCAACACGGCTGTTGGCGTTGTTCCTTGAGCAAAGCGTAAACGATCAAAACGCGCCATAATTTCGTCAACAGCTTCTTCATTCAAAGGTGGGATTTCTGCATTCCGATCAATCACTTCACCTGCACGAATGGCAGCAGCACGCCCAAAAACCACAAGATCAATCAATGAATTTGATCCCAAGCGGTTAGCACCATGAACAGAAGCGCATCCCGCTTCACCCACAGCCATCAGTCCTGGTTGAATACGATCAGGCGAATCAGCTGTTGGATTGAGAACTTCTCCGTAGTAGTTGGTAGGAATCCCGCCCATATTATAATGAACCGTTGGCAAGATAGGGATAGGTTCTTTTGTTACATCTACTCCTGCAAAGATCCGTGCTGATTCGGAAATCCCCGGTAAACGCTCGTGCAAGATTGCAGGATCAATATGATTGAGAACCAAATGAATATGATCCTTCTTAGGTCCAACGCCACGCCCTTCACGAATTTCAAGTGTGATACAACGCGAAACCAAATCGCGTGAAGCCAAATCCTTAAAGGAAGGTGCATAGCGCTCCATAAAGCGTTCACCTTCAGAATTGATTAAATACCCCCCCTCACCCCGAGCTCCCTCTGTAATGAGACAACCAGAACCATAAATTCCTGTAGGATGAAATTGCACAAATTCCATATCCTGAAGTGGCAATCCAGCCCGTGCAATCATTCCACCACCATCACCCGTACAGGTATGCGCCGATGTCGCAGAAAAATAAGCACGTCCATAACCACCGGTCGCAAGAACAACCATTTTGGCAGAAAAACGGTGTATTGTACCATCATCAAGATTCCACGCGACAACCCCCGTACAAACCCCATCTGTCATGATGAGATCAAGAGCAAAATATTCAATAAAAAATTGCGCATTATGCTTTAAGCTTTGTCCATAAAGCGTATGCAAAATGGCATGACCTGTACGATCAGCGGCTGCACAAGTCCGTTGAACAGGTGGACCTTCACCAAATTGTGTCGTATGTCCACCAAAAGGACGTTGATAAATTTTGCCTTCTTGCGTTCGTGAAAAAGGAACGCCATAATGTTCTAATTCATACACAGCAGCAGGGGCATTACGCACCAAATATTCCATTGCATCAGTATCCCCCAACCAATCAGAACCTTTCACGGTATCATATAAATGCCACTGCCAATTGTCAGGTCCCATATTTGAAAGCGATGCAGCAATCCCCCCTTGTGCTGCAACCGTATGTGAGCGCGTTGGAAAAACCTTTGTGATACAAGCTGTCTTTAATCCTTGTTCTGCCATACCCAATGTTGCACGTAATCCTGCACCACCTGCGCCAACAACAACAACATCAAATTTATGATCTACAGTATGATAAGGGGCGTTACCTGCTTTAGCGCCCAAAGATGATCTTGTACCCGCCATATTTGTTTAACCCCCTAATGCAATCTTCAAAAGAGAAAAAATAATGACACCGCCTATGAAAAAACAAAATAAAATATTTAATATCAAAAAGAATAACCGGAAACCTTCGCGTGGAATATAATCTTCAATCACCACCTGCATAACAAGTTTCATATGATAAATGACTGAAAGAGTCATCAATCCCATCAAAATAGCAACAATAGGATGTGCAAGTCTTGCACGCACAATAGCATAGTCCTTACCCACAAGAGAAAGAATAAGAACAATCAAAAATATCAAAAGCGGTAGATTGATAAACCCTGTCAAACGCTCTAGCCAAAAATGCTCTGTTCCTTCATGAGCACTCCCACGCCCCCGTACTTTTCCAAGTTCCGTTCGAAAATCTTTTTTCATGTCTCTTTTCACCCCCAGCTAAACAACGGTATATCCAATAATCCAAATCGCAAAAGTAACAATAAGTGAAATAAACACTGTTGCCCAAGCAGTGGCTGTTGCCTTTTCTTTTGCCAAAAGGCAAGGCTTCAGATCCCAAACAATGTGGCGAACACCCCCAACCATGTGATGAACCCCTGCCAAAGTATAAAGAAACAAAATACACAATCCAAACCAAGAACTATAAATTTCGTGAACTGTTCTAAATGTCTCCTCGCCACACGCAATAGCAATTAACCAAACAGCAAAAAAAACCGTGCCAACATAAAGGGCCATACCCGTAATGCGGTGTGCAATAGACATGGCCATAGTAATTGTCCAACGATAAATACTTATATGAGGGGAACGAGGGCGCTCTTTTATCCTAGTTGTCTCTGTCATAAAATATCCTGACCTGGTTTTTGCAACCACAATGAACGAGAAAGTTCGCACAAAACGATTAAATATATTATCTCGTTTTTACTTGTTTGGCATCTCAAGATACCGATATTACAGGTCGGTTGTCTCAAATAACGGATTAAAGGTCACGCATAAAAAAACCGATTACTCCACGGATATAATCCGCAAAACTTGCCTTAATCTAATACACTTTTATCTTCACGTCAAAGGCCTAACATCTTTTCTCAAATATAAACAGACATTTTTTCAAACGATACTTATCCCGTTTGAGTATCTACGATATGTGCAATGATACCCTACACTTCATCCATTATTTAAGAATAAAAAAGAGCCAAAATTTGGATAAATTAAACATTTTTATGTCCCCTCCAAGCCTTTTAGATGACAAAACGAATCGCAAAAAAACACAAGTAAGCGGCATAAAAGCCGCTTTTGCATAAAATTTAACCGATATAATTTTTACTCAGCAACTTGCGTTTCAATATCTGCGCTTACAGGGGTTGTTTCTACTTTCTCAACACCCTTTTCACCCTTTTTTCGATAATCTCTCTTTTCAGCAATACGAGCAGCTTTACCTCTCAAACCACGAAGATAATAGAGTTTTGCCCGACGCACTTTACCACGGCGCACCAGCTCAACAGCTTCAATCAAAGGTGAATAAACAGGAAATACACGCTCCACCCCTTCACCATAAGAAATCTTGCGGACTGTAAAAGTCTCATTCAATCCACCGCCTGAACGGGCAATACAAACCCCTTCATAAGCCTGAACACGTGTCCGCGTACCTTCCGTCACACGCACCATAACACGGACTGTATCTCCTGGTTTAAAGGCTGGAAATTGACGCTTTTCTTCAATTTTTGCACATTGTTCAGCTTCAAGCTGTGCGATAATGTTCATTATTTTTTATCCTTCATGTTCTTTATCGAACAGTCAGAGCGCTCAACTCTTACCCAAAAAGCCTTGTACTACGAATAAGATACTCTTTAGGCTATGCTTACACAGGAGCGAATACACCATTCCTTCATTTTAATTTTGGAACTACAGAAAACCTTTTATTAAAAACTCTCTAAAAAAGAGAGTTATGCCATACACTACCTTATCCTATGAATCAAGTTTTCTGACGATTTTTATCATAACGCGCATAAAGATCAGGGCGGCGTTGACGTGTTAACAATTCGGCTTGGCTTTGACGCCAATCTGCAATCGCCTTGTGATGACCTGAGGTTAACACGGGCGGAATCTCTCGTCCTTCGAAAAGAGAAGGGCGGGTATATTGGGGATGTTCGAGTAAACCATTTTCAAAACTTTCACACTTTGCAGAAGCTTTATTCCCCATCACACCGGGGAGAAGACGTATAATAGCATCTAAGATAACCAGTGCGGCGGTTTCACCCCCTGAAAGAATATAATCACCAATAGAGACTTCTTCTAATTCCCGTGCTTCTATGACTCGCTCATCAACCCCTTCAAAACGTCCACAAACCAATGTTATGCCTGAATCATCAGCCAAACGACGCGCATAAGCTTGATCAAAAGGGCGCCCACGTGGACTCATCAATAATCTTGGCGAATCCTGTGGACAATGATCAAGCGCAGCAGCCAAGACATCTGCCCGCATCACCATACCAGCCCCCCCACCAGCGGGTGTATCATCAACGCTATGGTGTTTATCCAAAGCAAAATCTCTAATCTGCACTGTCTCCAGAGACCAAATTCCGCGTTCTAAAGCGTGCCCTGCTAAAGAATACCCTAAAAAACCAGGAAACATTTCAGGATAAAGAGTTAAAACGCGCGCCTGAAACTTCATTTTTATTTTTCATCCTCATTCTATTCAACAAACTCTTTTAAAGTAAAAATGGTATAAACCAAATCAAATTAACGCTATAGCGTTAATTTGAGTCTTCTTTATCTGTGTCCTATTCAATAGGACCCTTCTCATATTTTCACTTAAAAAAAACTCTAAAAACTCAGGAATGTCTCAATATAAAGTACTATAACATCTGCTCAAAAGTGTATTCTTAATATTTTCATACTTTCCACTTTTTATTGACGAAATTCCTCGGTTCTTTTTTATCTTCACCTTTATTTTTTAGATTCAAGCCATTTCCTTATTGATCATTTTCTTCACCATCTCTAAGGCCAGCAGCCATGGGATCAACAATAAGAAAACCAGAATCCATACAAATTTCTGGTACTGCCACCTTACTAAAAGGAATAAGCATTCTTTTGCCTGTATTCAAACGTATTTCAAGCAAATCACCAGCCCCGAAATTACAAAAACCACACACTTCACCTAAGATTTTTCCCCCATATTCTTGAACACGCAAGCCTATTAAATCAACTTGATAAAACTCATCCTCTCTCAAATCATCAATCAACTGATCACGCATCACATAAAGATGAATCCCTTTTAAAGACTCAGCAGCATTACGATTTTCTACCCCTTTAAAACGGACAATCGCGTTATTTTTTTGTGTGCGAAGAGTTACAATTTCATAAGAACGCCCCATATCATCATAAAGAGTCCCGTAAGACTTGAAACGCTGTGGATCGGCACTTAAAATTTTAACAAAAACATCTCCTCTTATACCATGAGGCATACCAATAATGGCAAGATAGACTTTATTTTTAAGCTTTTCTTTATTATACTTCATGCAAAAACATTATCTCTCAAAAATGGACCCTCAATCTTAATCATTTCTATTCAATCTTGTTGCCATATGAGACAATCTTCTCAAAAGACCTTTCTTGGTAACAAAAACAAATTAATAAAGGAGAAAGTTTTATGGCAAATATTATGCTATTTTACAAAGATATCACGCCAATCAACAAAGTTTCCCATAAAAATCTAAAATTTGCGCCGCCAAGTGATATGTCTTTTGCTAAAGATACGCACTGGGTTCCTTTAGCAAGTACTGAATATTTTCAAGCAGCACTAGACTATCCTATTTTGTTTATGTGCGCCGAAGATGAACAAAAAAAACGGCACTATACATCCGCCGCTCTTGTTGGTCTTTCTAACGACGAAAATGACTATATCGCCTCTGATAAAAGTTGGAAAAACAATACTTATCTTCCGGCTTTTGTCCGTCGCTATCCTTTTGTTTTGGCGCAACTGAGCAATGAAAAAGAACTTTCTGTTTGCTTTGATCAACAGTCAGGGATGTTTAATGAAGTCGCAGGAACAGAACTTTTTAATTCCGATGGCTCTATTTCTCCTTTTATGGAAGAACGTATTCGTTTTCTTGAAAGTTTTAAAATCGCTATGGAGAAAACCTCTGAATTTATTGATGCTCTTGTGGAAATGGATCTTCTCAGTCAAAAATCAATCAATGTGAAAAACGATCAGGGACTCTCAGCGCAATTAGAAAATTTTTGGGTTGTTGACGAAGAGAAATTGAATAAATTATCGGCAAGTCAACTTGCCAAACTTCATAAAAATGGCTTTTTAGGGTTAATTTTTGCCCATTTAATGTCGACGCATAATCTTTTAAAAATCCTCTCTCTTAAAGGTGAAAAGCAACTTATCAATCGTGAAGAGCAACCCGAAAAAAAGAATGATCATTCTAACGATGAACAACCTAAAAAGAAAGAAACCCTCAACTAGATAATGCCTATAAAAAACGACAAGAGAAAAGATGAAAATAGTCCTCTCATTCCAGTAGACCATGCAGTTTTAACGGCAAGGAAAAATTGGTTAGAGTGTCTCGTGAAAACACGTCGTATGTCCGCACAAACAGCGCAAGCCTATGAACGTGATACGCGACAATTTTTATTTTTTCTCTGTCAACACTTAGGCCAAGCCCCAACCCTTAACGATCTTGCTCATTTACGTGTTAGTGATTTACGTGCTTATCTTGCTTATCGACGTACAAACAATGTCAGCGCTCGCTCTTTAAGCCGTGGAGTAGCAGGCATTCGTTCTTTTTTCAAATACCTATCCCGCGAAGGAATTGTCAATGTTCCCGCTGCTCAACTGATCAAAAGCCCCAAACATCCAAAATCACTCCCAAAGCCTTTAGCGATACAATCAGCCCTCCACATCGTTAAACAAGAAAATCAGCTGGAAAACGAACCTTGGATTAACGCGCGTAATGCTGCTGTCCTCATGCTTCTCTATGGCTGTGGAATGCGAATATCAGAAGCCTTAAGCCTCACACCAGAACAATTTTCTGACCCTGAAAAAACAAGTTTATTCATAACAGGAAAAGGAAGAAAAACACGCCTCGTTCCTCTCATCAAAATTGTTTACGAAGCTGTACAAAATTATCTCAAATGCTGCCCATATCCTTTAAGAGATAACCAACCCCTATTTCGCGGTGCGCGAGGGGGGCCCCTACAGCCCGCTATTATTCAGAAAACTGTCCGCAATTTACGTGCAAGCCTTGGTTTACCAGAAACAGCCACCCCCCATACACTACGTCATTCTTTTGCCACCCATCTTTTATCCCGGGGGGGAGATTTGCGAACAATTCAAGAACTTCTTGGGCACGCTAGTCTTTCCACCACACAAACCTATACCCATGTCGATACAGACCATTTGTTAGAAATTTATCAAAAGGCTCATCCTCGTTCTTAAAAACACCTCATCAAAACAATTAAAGTGTTGCAACCTCAAGTTCTAAAGCTCGGACACAAATTGCTCACTCTTCTTGTAAAACAAGGATAAAATCGCTCAATAGATTTCTATGCGCATCATATTGGAAAAACGACAATACTTTGATTTATAATGATGATAGAGCGTTTTTCAATTTAAGTGCGAATCTTGAATATCGCAGGATTCTCTCATTTTAAATCTGTTCCCTGTCGAATTAACCAAAGTCAAAGCAATCAAAACCTTTTGCTTGCACGCATCATAAGCAGGTTTGTCGTAGGAAAAACTGGACAAGAAAGGCATGCCTCTTAAATCATTTTAAGTGCTAAAAGCCGCACAACATCCACGAGCTGGAAAAGTGTTGTGACCGTGCTCGCTTGCTCTTTTATGAAGCGTAAAGAGGAAGTGCTCTATAGAATTTATACACTTTATGGGGGGCTTATCCTTATACCATTCACACACACCGTCGCGAAATAGATGTAACAAGCGTCGAGAAATGTTTTTTTAACAAAAAAAATCGCTCTAAAAAAATTTTTAAGAGAAAAATTAAAACTTCTCAACCTCAAGTGCCAAGGCATGGACACAAGTCGCGAGCTCTTCTTTTAAAACTTGATAAATCGCTCGATGAATTTCTACGCGCGTCATATTGGAAAAAGAAGAAGATAAAATTTTCACGCGAAAATGTGTTTCTCCTTTACCATCAAAAGCATGCTCATTATGAGGATGCCCTTCATGAAGATGACTCTCGTTAATCACTTCAAGTTTTTGGGGATGAAAAGCATCTTGAAGCTTTTTCTTGATTATTGTTTCTACAGACATTTTTCATTCCTTCACAAAATACAAATACAAGAATACACCTTTTTCATAATCAAATAAGTGTGAAAACAAATTTTTCAAAAGTCAATTCTTGTAAAATTAATCAATTTTGCATAAAACCAAGAATATGACAATAACATCTAAATTATTCGATTCAATTCGCATAAGCTCAAATAAAAAACAAAAAGCTGAGCCAGAAGCGCAACAGTGTCAGTGGGAAGGTTGTGAAAAGACAGGGACCCATAAAGCACCAGCAGGTCGAAATCACGAAGGACAATATCTACATTTTTGTATTGAGCACGTGCGTGCCTATAATAAGAATTTTAATTACTTCTCAGGTCTTAGCAATCAAGATATTGCGAAATTCCAAAAGGATGCTCTCACAGGGCATCGCCCAACATGGCCGACAGATCTTAGCAATGGTACATCGAAAAAAACAGCAGCCAATTATGCAAAGATTCGCTCTGGGACAGCAGCCTATCAAAATCGTATGCGCGATCCTTTCACGCTTTTTACTGAGCGGCGTTCAAGCAATAATTTCTCGCGAAAATTAAAGCCCTTAGAAGCAAAAGCTTTTGATACACTAGGACTACAAGCAAACGCTTCAGCAGAAGATATCAAAATGAAATATAAAGAGTTGGTAAAAAAGCACCATCCTGATTCGAATGGTGGTAATCGTGCTTCAGAAGAGCGCTTTCGCGATGTTTTGCATGCTTATAATTTGCTCAAAAAATCTGGTTTGTGCTAAAAAACACGTGTTTATATGAACCCATTCTCATTGAGACCATCACTCTTTACATAAAACATTCTTATCTTCACAAAACATTATAGAATACGTGAAAACGATCTTCCTTCATCTCTAAGGCTCTCGTTATAGAGCATTGCATAAATACTCTAACTCTTGTATCGTTTTCTCATGAAATAAATAGCGTCCTTTCCCTGCCAGAAACATCATGACAAATTTTACCGTTGAAAATACACCCGATCTTACAGTTTGTGCTCGTGATCTATTTCATATTGAAACAGCTATGAAAATCCCTGCTTTTAGCACAAAAAGCCCCCATGTTCCTGATATCGATCCCGATTATCTTTTTGACCCGCAAACAACTTTAGCGATTCTCGCAGGTTTTACTTTTAACCGTCGTGTCATGGTTTCCGGCTATCACGGAACAGGGAAATCAACGCATATTGAACAAGTTGCTGCCCGTCTCAACTGGCCTTGTCTTCGCATTAATCTCGACAGCCATGTAAGTCGTATCGATCTTGTAGGAAAAGACGCTATTGTTTTAAAAGATGGCTTACAAATTACTGAATTTAAAGAGGGCATTTTGCCATGGGCTTATCAAAATAATATTGCTCTTGTTTTCGACGAATATGATGCGGGGCGTCCTGATGTTATGTTTGTCATCCAACGGGTTCTTGAAACCTCTGGAAAACTAAGCTTACTTGATCAAAGCCGTGTTATCTCTCCTCATCCAGCATTTCGTCTTTTTGCAACAGCCAATACCATTGGTCTTGGCGATACAACAGGGCTTTATCATGGTACCCAACAAATCAATCAAGCTCAAATGGACCGCTGGTCTATTATTACGATACTTAATTATTTACCCCATGATAAAGAAGTTGATATTGTGTGTTCAAAGGTCAAATCTTTTCAAACGGCTGAGGGGAAAAAGACAATTTCACAAATGGTTCACGTTGCTGATATGGTCCGTCAAGCTTTTATCAATGGAGATCTTTCAACAGTCATGAGCCCGCGGACTGTCATTACTTGGGCAGAAAATACCACAATTTTTCAAGATGTCGGCTTTGCCTTCCGGTTAACCTTTCTCAATAAATGTGATGAACTTGAACGTGCCGCTGTCGCAGAATTTTATCAACGCGCCTTTGGACAAGAGCTTCCCGAATCACTCATGCAGGGTGTCTCGTCTTAAAGGAATATGTCAATTATGGCGATCAACCCTGACGACAACAGCAAAAATCAAATAAACAATCCTCCCCTCAATACACTTGATAGTGGAGCGTTTAAAAAAGCTCTTTCCACCTGTATGCGTGCCATTGCTGGTACGTCCCACTTAGAAGTTTCCTTTAGTCCTAACAGACCATCTTTGAGCGAAAATTGTGCACGTTTACCAGAATTACCACAACGCGCAACAGATAAAGATATCACGATTACCCGCGGATTAGGTGATTCCATGGCTCTGCGCAAAGCATGGCATGATAACCACATTCACATGCAATTTTCTCCGCCAGAATCAGAATCACGAGCGATCTTTGATGCCCTTGAACAAACACGTGTTGAAGCAATCGGGACTTTAGCCATGGAAGGGATTGCGAAAAACCTTGATGTCATGCTCGCTGATAAATACAAAAGAGCCCATTATGAAAAAATTAGCAACCAAAGCGAAGCCCCTATCCAAGAAGCGATAGCACTTTTATTACGCGAAAAAATAACAAAGAGCGCTGCCCCAAAAGAAGCAGGTCTTGTTTTAGAATTTTGGCGCCAAGAACTCGAACAAAAAGCCGCAGCAGAGCTTAATGAACTCACACATCATATTTACAACCAACAAGCTTTTGCACAAATCGTTTGCCAAATGCTTGCAACACTCAAAATGACAGTGCAACAAGATGAAATTTCCGACAGCGAAAACAATAAAAAATTAAAAAATGCGTGTGAACCTCAAGATCAAGCAGAAGAAGAAAATAAAAACAAAAAACACGCTCAAAGTGAAGAACAAACCAGCACTGAACAAGAAAGTGATGTGCAAGACGAAGGAAAAACACAAGCGACACAAACAAACGACAATGATCAAGCTGACGGCGAGCAAAAAAATGGCCCTTGGCAAGAAAAGCCGAGCAAACCAAAACGTCTTTTTTCCGATTCAGAACAAATGGAAAGACTTGGAGATTATAAAATCTTCACCCGTCAATTTGATGAAATTTTGGAAGCAACGGATTTTTGTTCTGAAAATGAGTTAGATCACTTACGCCGTTGTCTTGATAAGCAAGCCAATCATCTTCAAAACATTGTGGGACGTCTAGCAAACCGTCTCCAGCGCCGCCTTATGGCACAACAAAATCGCAACTGGAAATTTGACCTTGAAGAAGGATATCTTGATACAGCACGGCTTCCACGCCTGATTATTGATCCCATGCAACCCCTTTCTTTTAAAATGGAAAGCAACACCCAATTTCGAGATACGGTTGTTTCACTCCTCATTGATAATTCTGGTTCAATGCGCGGACGTCCCATTAGCGTTGCCGCAAGTTGTGCTGATATTTTGGCGCAAACGCTTGAACGTTGTGGTGTCAAAGTTGAAATTTTAGGTTTTACCACCAAAACTTGGAAAGGAGGAAAATCACGCGAAAAATGGCTTGAGAAACATAAGCCTCATCATCCTGGACGTCTTAATGATTTGTGTCATATCATCTATAAAAGTGCTGACACCCCATGGCGTCGAGCACGGCGCAATCTAGGTTTGATGATGCAAGAAGGATTATTAAAAGAAAATATCGACGGAGAAGCTTTGATTTGGGCGCATCAACGCCTTTTATCACGGCGTGAACAACGTCGTATTCTCATGGTCATTTCAGATGGAGCCCCTGTTGACGATTCAACACTATCGGTCAACTCTAGCAATTATCTAGAAAAACATTTACGCGCAGTAATTCAAGAAATCCAAACACATTCTCCTATCGAACTCATTGCCATTGGAATTGGTCATGACGTCACACGTTATTATCAACGTGCTGTAACAATTATGAATGCCGAAGAACTTGCGGACGCCATAACAAAACAATTAGAAGCACTTTTTAGTGATAAAACACCTCACAACTTCATAAGAAATAAGCATTATTAAATCATCAATACATTGATTTATAATGATATTTCTAGCGTTATTCAACTTGAATAAGAACCCTGAATACCATACGATTCTTTTTATTTCAAATCTGTCCCACATTGAAACAATCCAAATCATTTGCTTGTCCATGACAAGCGATGCTGGAACGCATAATTCTATTTTAAAGAAACATTTTACCTTATTTCCAAGCTTATTTCAAAAAAGCGCCACAGCGCCTATGAATGGAATGATATTGAGTGTAAAATCCTTTCGGTATCACCATCTTTAGGCTCCCTAAAAAAGAAAACCAATACCATCATTATGCTTGCCACTCCCCAATATCTCAAAAAACCTTGGCATTTGAGATAATTTATGAAGAGGCATTTTTGTCTTTTCTTTAATGTTTTTTATCAATACAGGCTTCCTCCACTTATCCTATGCAAGAGAAATACTTTTGACTGAGGCAATATAAGAGAGATTGAAACGAAAAGCCTTTGCAATATTTAAGGCTTTCATTCAATCTATAAAAAATTAATTATCCTTATAAATTAATGTGTTACATAAAATACAATCCAACACAATCATCTTTACCTATGCGAGGAACTCTATTTTCTAGCTCTTAATATTTTAATATAAATCAACGCATTGATAGCAACCAACAACAATTTCTCTTCTATTAAAGCTACTCATAAAAAGGTGTTTGCATCCTTTAAAAGAGTATTTATCCGCAGACCACCCTTTCTTGTGATATACAAAGCATGGCTTTGATTGAATTCAGTCTAAGAAGATTTATAATATGCCCGAATTATTATATTGCGGCTTTCTTATGTTGCAAAATGGTAAATTATCAATAGTAAATTCAATAAGTTAACAACACACAACTGAAATTTCTTTTACATCAATGTGATTTATAAGAAGGTGTGTTTGACCTTTTTCAAATAGTGTTTATTTAGCCATTTTTTATGAAAGCCTAAACAAATAATTTTTATTGCTGCCTCACAAAAAGAGTCTTGAAATGAGTGAAACATAAAGACCTCTCCCTTAAGCCATGAAGCGATAAGCTATCTCAATCAACGATATTATCGCATGCGTAACATAACGGAAATTTAAGTTTTAAAGAAAACAAAGATTATTACTTGTTACAAGCAAAAGAGGAATCATCCTTTGGATGACTTTGATAAGGAGGAAGCTTTACAATGTTAAGAATTGTCCCATAAGGTATCAACATCAACAGGCTCATAATAATTTTTATGGAAAAATCGCCAAAAGCAAGCGAGAGCCAAACTGGCATGCCGATCCCTCCCAAAACAGTACTCTCCACCAGTGAACTATCAGCATACCCTGTTATCCTATCAAGAACGGCAAAAGAACTCGAAAAAGCAAGAGAAAAAAACAACACCGTATCCAACGCCGAACCAACCAACGCTGCTGCCAAAGGGGCTTTCCACCATGTTTTCCGTCGCAAAGGCGTAAAAACAAGAATATCAAGAAGTTGTCCAAATAAAAATGCCAAACTAGAAGCAAGTGCAAGCCGCGGTGTTGCCAATATCCAAGAAACAAAAACACCGGCAAAAAAACCAGCATAAACCACACGCCGCGCAGCAGATGGACCATAAAAACGATTGGTCAAATCATTGATGAGAAAGGCAAATGGATAAGTAAAAGCTCCATAAGTCAAAAGCTCATTCAAACCAAACCAATAGACAGGATATTGAACCAGAATATTAGAAGCAGTGACCGCAAAACACATTGCTAAAACAGAAAAAACAACATACCTTCTCTTTTGCTGTTCTAATAGAAGACCGCTTGAAAACATTTTTTTTAACCTGGGGTATGGAACCAATAAAATAATAGAGCGATTAAAGAGAAAAAAGCCCCAAAAGCGTACTTTTTTAAGACCAAGATTCGTGATTAAAGCATCAATTCATCCAAAATAATGACACGAACAATCACGTTACAACAATCACGCTGCTTGTTCAGCCTTTTTCTCATTTTCTTGCTCAGCTTTTTTCTTAACGATTTGGCGTTTTAACAAACGCGCACGTTGCGACAATTCTTTGTCATCCGCTTTAACCAAAAAGCCATCAAGACCACCACGGTGCTCAACAGAACGCAACGCATTTGCCGAAATGCGCAAGCGATAACTTTGCTGTAACACCTCTGAAATCAACGTCACATTGCAAAGATTTGGTAAAAAACGACGTCGAGTTTTATTATTCGCATGGCTAACATTATTACCATACAAAACCGTTTTCCCTGTCAATTCACATGCACGAGACATAAACTTCACCCTTAAACTCTAAGAAACTTTCAAATCCCTATACCCAAAGGACACAATGAATACAAATAGCACGCACAACGCGGCCTTGAACGGGCATCATTGGGAAGTTTCTTTTTAATAGGGGGTCAACAACAAAAGGTCAAGTCTTTTATCAAACCTTTTTCATCTCTTACTGGCTCAACCTTCATCTTTTTCCAAAATCAAGGCGTGCAAAATGCTTTTTTAAAAGGCATACTGTGTTAAAATAAAAGCCTGTTGTCCTGAAAGGAAGCATAAATCATGAACGAAAAAAAGCCCCCCATGACAAAGCTCCAGGGAAATTCTTGCCGTTTTTCTTCTCTTTTGTTTGGAGCTTTATGTATTTGTTTTTTTCTTCTCTTCAGTGCATTAGGCATATGGCAAGTACAGCGATTAAACTGGAAAACAAATCTTATCACCAGTGCCAATCAGCGCGTTCACTTAGCCCCCATAAAAGCCCCCCAAAAAGATCAATGGGCCGATATTACTTTTGAAAAAAATGAATATCAACCCGTTGTTATCACAGGAAAATTTTTAATAGATAAAAATATTTTGGTCACTGCTGCTGCTCAAAACACTACGGGTTACTGGGTTTTGACTCCTTTACAAACCGCTGACAACACACTGACTTTTATCAACCGTGGCTTTATTCCCATGGACGAACGAAACAATTTTCAACACTCAGAGCAATCCCATACAAATGCCTCATCTCAGCAAGATTCCACCATAAGCACAGAACAAACAACAATTATCGGTTTATTACGCATGAGTGAAAAAAATGGATTTTTCCCACGCAAAAATAATCCTGATAAGAATGTGTGGTATACGCGTGATCTTCCCGCTATGACACAAAAACTTGGGTTATCCACTGTTGCCCCTTATTTTATTGATGCCAGAAAAACATCTCCACAAGCAAGCCTTCCCATCGTTGGTCTTACGATTATCCATTTTCGAAATAATCATCTTGTTTACGCAATCACGTGGTTTATTTTAGCTGCTGGTGTACTGGGCGCTTTTCTTTTTCTGCTAAAGCAAAAAGAACTAAAAAATAACAATTAAAATATCCATCCCAAATATAGTCATTAAACAGTTTGGCCTTTAAAAACATATATCTCACAATAGAGCAGATCTTAACACTGTTATATTGAGAATTTTACACATTACAAAATTTGTTTTTTTAAGAATCATTTTTAAGAATCAATTGTTTGATTTATAATAATAATTCTATCATTTTATACCTTAAAATAAGACCTCAGATATCCGTAAGATTCTTTTACTTCAAATCTTCTGACTAAAAACCAGCAAAATCATTCTCGTGCTCCCCCCCACACACAAGTAAAGAAAACCGCACACAATAAAATGATTAAAAATAAGAAAATTAATTCCTCTTCCATCATAAATGCAAAGTATTGTGAAAGCAAAAGTTATTAAAGCATTGAAAACAGATAAAAAGAATGATCACCCCAACCTGCTACCTTTAAGTATAGACTATGGACCTACAATGGATCTGTTAAACCATTCACGAAGGATTTACACGACACTCTTCACAAGAGCACCATAAAATAGAAGTTGATTCATTGAAAAATGCTTTTTTAAAATAAACGCGGATGAATTTGCATTATTAAGAGCGTTTTATTTTGCATGAAAAGCGTGACCTCATTAAAAATGTCATGCATAAAGATGTAGAGCAATGTGTTCTTTTCACTCTAAAAAACCATTCTATTAAAAGCATTGGTCATAAATACTTTTGAAAAACATAAAAATTTAAAATGGCAGGAAAAATAAGCACGCGTTTCTACCATTACAATTTCATATTCTTGCCGGTTATGTCCCGTTTCAGAGATAACTCAAACGGGTATATGCAATATTCTCGCCTTCATCTCACATAAATAAAGCTAATATAGAAGAGAATGTACAGATGCATTTTATGTTTCAAACCAGCTATGAAATTATGTTTTAAACCAGCTATGAAAATAAGAGGTTGAGTTATAAGCAACAAAAAAAATTTAATGTGTCAATGAGACTTTTATACCTATCACAACACATCAAATGACGGCATTCTACAATATAAGAAAAAAGGTGAGTTATCGTATATTTTAAAAAAGACAGTTTATCCTTTCAGTGTAATTTGCTAAAGGCTTATGCTATAAGCATATAAGCTTGTTTTACTGAAATTTTAACTCTTTCATTTTTAAGGCTTCTGTTATGGGTGTTGTTGCCAAAAATTTTCCCATACCTGATCTTCATCGGGTTCGTCGTATTCTTCTTTCTGTGTCTGATAAAACGGGTGTGGTTGCATTTGCACAAGCCCTTCATGCGACTTACAGTGTTGAATTGATTTCAACAGGAGGAACAGCCAAAACCCTCATAGCTGCTGGTTTGCCCGTAAAAGATGTTTCTGAAGTTACTGGATTTCCTGAAATAATGGATGGGCGTGTCAAAACACTCCATCCTTTGATTCATGGTGCTTTGTTAGGGATAAGAGAAGATCCTAGCCATAGGGAAGCTATGGAAAAGAACAGCATTCATGGAATTGATCTCTTGGTGGTGAATCTTTATCCTTTTGAAGAGACAATCCAATCGGGAGCCGATGGAAAAACAATTCTTGAAAATATTGATATCGGTGGACCAGCGATGATTCGCGCTGCGGCAAAAAATTATGCTTATACCGGTGTTGTAACAGCGATAAATGACTATGATTCGATTCTCGCCGAATTAAAACAGCATAATGGATGTTTAAGCTTATCCATGCGTCATCAGTTAGCAATGCGTGCGTATGCGCATACCGCTGCTTATGACACAGCAATAGCAGCATGGTTTGCACGGGATTTAAAAATTGAAACACCATCATGGCAGAGTTTTTCTGGCCATCTTGAAAGTGTTATGCGCTATGGGGAAAATCCCCATCAACAAGCCGCATTTTATCGCAATAATGAAAAACGTTTTGGCGTTGCAACAGCAAAACTTTTACAAGGCAAAGCGCTTTCTTATAACAATCTGAATGATACAGATGCAGCCTTTGAACTTGTGGCAGAATTTGATCCACAAAAAACCGCTGCTGTTGCTCTTATTAAACATGCCAATCCTTGTGGTGTTGCAGAAGGAGAAAATTTGAAAGACGCTTATTTGAAAGCTCTTATGTGTGATAATGTATCGGCATTTGGTGGAATTGTTGCGTTAAATCAAACCCTTGATGAAGAATGTGCGGAAGAGATTGTTAAAATTTTTACGGAAGTAATTATTGCTCCTGATGCAACAATGGCGGCACGTGAAATTATTGCTAAGAAAAAAAATCTTCGTTTGCTCATTACAGGTGGTATCCCTAATCCACGTTGTGGAGGACTTCTTGCGAAAACACTTGCAGGAGGCATTTTAGTGCAATCACGGGATAACGTAGTGATTGATGATCTTAAATTGCAAGTAGTGACAAAGCGGACACCAACTCAAGATGAAATGCGTGATCTTCAATTTGCTTTTCGTGTCGCAAAACACGTTAAATCAAATGCTATTGTATACGCAAAAAATAGCGCAACAGTTGGTATTGGCGCTGGACAAATGAGCCGTATCGATTCAGCAAAAATTGCGGCAAGTAAAGCCGCAGAAAGTGCAAGGAGAGCAGGCTTAACAGAAACGCTTACAAAAGGATCAGTGGTTGCATCCGATGCATTTTTTCCTTTTGCAGATGGTTTATTAGCAGCAGCTGCAGCAGGTGCAACAGCAGTTATTCAACCAGGAGGTTCCATGCGTGATGAAGAAGTTATCACTGCTGCGGATGAGCAAGGTTTAGCGATGGTTTTTACAGGAATACGGCATTTCCGTCATTAATATAATTTGGGTGATTTCCTCTTCATATAAGACAAATGTTTCAAAGGATTTTTCATAAATCGTATGTCGATTGATAATCATTGAAATGGGAGCAGTTATCCAATCCAGAGAATATACGTGTAATGAAAAAGTTATCATTGCAGAAAATGCACATAATTTAGCCATTGTTTTAGGAATAAGATATTACCGTTATGAATAGCTTTAAAAGTTGCCTTTTTACATTGAGATATCTGTTAAAAGGTCTTTTTCTGTATGTAGATGCATACCTGTTATGACATTATAGCACAACTTTTTTTAGTGATATGCTCTATCTTAAACTAAAGAGTGTAACAGAGTTTGAGTACAGGATATGAATATTCTACGTTCTTATAGTAATTGGCGTCGTTATCGTCGAACCGTTAATGCGTTAAGCCGTCTTTCAACCTATGAACTCAATGATCTTGGCATCTGTCGAGGGGATATTGATTCAGTTGCACGGCGCTATTCACGTAAATCTTCCTAAAAGTTGTTTAAAGAATCTTTGAGGGTTGGAAGAAGCGCTTCGCTATAAAGAAAAAAACAGTTTGAGGCTGGTTGTTATCGCTTCATTGTTAGTATGATAAGACAAAGTAGAAGGGGTTTTTCCCTGAAACTTTGTTGCAATGTTGTCTCTTGAATTCTCAATATTTCTGCGATGAACAATTTTTGATTCATCAAGCGTGTCCATTATTTTGTATTTTGCGTATTGAATGAGAGACTCGCCTGTAGATTGTCTTAGGTCTTTTAAAACCACGTCTCTTGCTCATGACAAGCGAAGAGAATGTGCTTGGAATGAAACATACAAAAAAGGACTAAAAATGCCTATAATGAACCGTCTCAAGCGCCAAGGGATGCCACAACGTTGGAAACTAGCAAAGAGTGCGTGATGATTCCGGCTTGTTACGCTATAAGCAGCAATAATGTGATCAAAACAAAGATTAAGCGCGCTTAATGCTTGCCTCTATCCGTTTTTATATGCGAGATAGGAGAAGGAATACTTCTAAAATGGAAAACAACTTATTTTAGCAAAAATATGAAATCTCAAAGATAAAAAACTATTCACATCTTTACCGTCATTTTTTCATTCAGTTTTACAACTTTCAAAAACATCTATACCTTTTAAAAAATGAGGTGCACTCCCTCACCTTTTTTCTCTCTTCAATAAAATCATACCCCTCACGCAAAACAGAAAATCCAAAATTAAAACGTCATCATATTTCATACGCTTTTGTTTTTAAAAAATATCTCTCAATGCGCATCATACCCCTCTCATGGCAACACTTATGAAGAAAATCCTCTGAACATTCTCTCCTTTAAGCTTAAATAAAGGCATAAATCAAAATATCATACCATTATCCTTCAATGTTGTAACAACTCTTGGCGCTTGAAAGTGTCCAGAAAAACTATTTTTATCCCTTTCTTACAGCAAGTTTACACACCACCCCTCGTTAGAGCGTACAAATTATATGCGTTAATTCACCTGAACAAATTCGCAGCGAGAAAATCTTACCATTTTCGAAATTTTCATTTAAGTTTCAAATAATAAATGATATAAATCAATATGTTAAATTCTTAAAAGTATAAAAAATAAAGCATGATCCATATTGTTTTAAATAATACTCTTCTAGAGGCTTTTGAAAGTCATAAAACCAAATCCAAATAAAGAGAAAAAGGGCAGGTGTAATAACCCTACACCATTTGCCAAGAATTTTGCATTATGCTCTATAGTTTTACGTTATACTCTATACGAGCACCATTGTGAAATGAGGATAATTAAAAAAAATTTTAACAAGAGCATAAATTTGCAAGAAAAAATTTTATTATCTTAAACGTACAGCTCCATCAGAGCGGAATATTGATTATAGCAGCACACTCCAGAACTTTTTAAAGATAAGCAACCATTTAATTTTCTCTCCACCCCCTTAAAGAATGAAAATTCTTAGCCAATACCGATCTGTAAATAAGAATCCGTCAACAACGCCGTTTTACTAATTCACGAGCTTGTTTTAAAGAGACATGTCTTAAGGCACCCAATCCCATTTCACGACAGCGCCCGTGAATGGTATAACGGTAAAGCCATTGAGCATCTCCATCTTTACACTTATGGAGTAACAAGCCAGCACCATCATTATATTTGCCAGCCCTAAAATGTTGCGACAGCTCTTGCATTAAGCCGATTCATAAGAGCCATTTTTTAATCCTTTTTTATACAGTTTTTACCCACACGCCAGCCCCGCTTGTGACGTACAAACGAATGGTTTTGATTGATTCAAGATAAACAGATTTAAAATGAGAGAATCTTACGGTATTAGGGGTTCTAATTCAATATGAACAACGCTAAATTATCATTATAAATCAATATCTTGCATGATAGAGAAAACCCCTCTTAGCATTACCTCATGAGATTCTATAGGCAAACTTTGCCTCAAAATATCCATCCCATACGCTTACAAAAATACTTCCATGTAAAAATTTACATGGTCCTTAAGTAGGATATTAGCACAATAAACGATGATGTTTTAAGACGTGAAAATAAAACGTTATGACTATAGGTTGGAGCAATGTTCTGATTTTTTATCAAACGCTTTGCGGATAAAACGCCAGCGAACTTTTTCCTGAAATGCAGGGCGAAAATATAAAACGATCTGCTGTGTCCTTTGCGGACCTGTTAATTCCGCAAAATCAATTGAATCTTCAAGACAAATATCCGCATCAGGCGATATAAAATACCATACTTTCTCGTCCTCTACGTGTCCGTCCTTTACCGCTAAACACACACGCTCACCATCATAGTTAACCTCAACTTGTGGATGAAGATGAAACCGAACCGCAACATGATCTTGTTCACTTTGCACCCTCTTATGTCTCTTTCCCCCTTTATCGGGCATAAAAAAGCGATCAAAGCCTTCGATCATATCTCCACTTGTCGCCAAAATAAGACCACGCTCATGAATAAGATTAAAGGGTCGCACATAACCATTATGGCTCGCAATAAAACCTGTTTTTCCTGAATCCTCTATACGGTGCACTTGAACTTCCCTGGGTCCATCAAACAAAAAGGAAGCGCTATTTTTCTTTTTTTTATAAAAAGTACCCACCGAACAATCATTAAGCGTCGCTGTTGAATGGGCCGCAGTAACACGCCCTAAATGTCGATAATCTTGCCGCCCATCAGGGTTAACACCGGTATTGATAATGAAACGGTGTCCTTGTGAGGACATTTCAAAAGATAAACACCCTGAACAAGCCTGCTGTGCAACAGAACGTGGTGGAAATTTTCCTGTATCTGCAAGCACTGTTGTTTGATTGGCTTTTAAGCGCTGAAACCCTGAATAACGAGCATAACTAAAAGGATGCCCTCCTGTTTCATCAAGCTCCAAAAGTTTCAATAAGCGTTCCGACACGAGGGGACCAACCCCATTAAAATGCGCCAATGTTTGATCTTCATGAATAAAGAACCGTAAAGCTGGCAACATACGCTCAACAGAATCAATCAAAATACGGGGTGCTGTTTCATTGCTCCGCATAAAAAGATAACGTAAAGATAATAAGTCTGACAACAAATTAAATAAGATAATAGGACTACGGGAAATATGTCCACCATCAACCAAAATCTGACGTGAGAGCTCTTCTATAAGGATGGTCTGTACCTTTTTTTTCACGTCTGCAGAAACAGGCAACGCAAGAGAGGCGAACGTCAAAGCCGTTGCTGCTTGTAAACGTTTATCATCATGATCCATACTGCAAATTGTTACGCGCAAGTAACGAAATTGCAAACCAAGTGCCCGTAAAAAGCGTTTTTCAAACCGTTCACTTGCCCCTTCTAACAACATTTTTGAGTGACAAATCCACGAAATCAAACGCCGTGCCACAACAGGAGCACTCCAAGCAAGCCCCTTTACCTTCTTGCCAGCATGGTCAAGCCAATCTTCTAAAAGCGCGCGCGCATGCGCCGTAGCTAAATCACTTTCTGCTGCATCCATATGGCGCAACCAATGAAAATCATGCAGAGCCGCTTCCCATTCCAGCGTTGGTGGAGCCAATGAAAATGGTGAAACAGCACCAGAATGAACAATATGACCAGCAAAAGCAAAACGACCATGATAAAATTCATGCGCCATCATCGGATCAGCCATATGCAAATCAACGGGATGCGCTAAAATTTTATGAGGACGAAACCCTGAAAAACGCCAACGAAACAAGGGTCCAACCCATAAACGCCGCATAACATGCTGTAGCGTATCGATACAGGCTGCCACTTTCACCTGAGGAGCTTTTACTGCAACCGCCAAAATTCCATCTCCATCTATGCTGAATCAGATACAATTTCGACCATTTGTGTAAATGAAACGTTAATTAAGCAATTTTTCGTAAGCGCGCGGCAAAAAAACCATCCATTCCTAAAGGCGCAGTTTTCTCAGCATCAAAATTTTTATGACAAAAATCCGCCGGCGTCGTGCGCACCATCCCCTCAGAAAGCAAATGTGCCAATGCTCCCATTTCCTCTGGATAAATAGGATCTAGAACAATATCATTGCGTATCGATAAAATTTTCTCAATAAGATCTTCACCTTCTTCTCTTGCCAACGAACAATTGGAAAAAACAATCCGCCCTCCCTTTTTGACCAAAGCAATTGCTGCGACAAGCAAATCATATTGCAACGCCGCTAACTTGATGACATCATCCCTCGATTTCGTCCATAAAATATCTGGATGACGACGGATCGTTCCTGTAGAAGAACAAGGAGCATCAAGAAGAACCGCATCAAACAGCTGTGTGGGATGAAAATTTCTCACGTCCCCCTGCCAAATGTGAACGGAAAAATAGAGCCGTTCCATATTTTCTTTCAAACGCTTTACACGATTAGCAGAAAGCTCAATGGCTGTCACCTCTGCCCCTTGCAAAGCCAATTGTGCTGTTTTCCCCCCAGGGCTCGCACAAAGATCAGCAACGCGTTTCCCCCGAAGTTCTCCCAATAAGCAAGCAGGCAACGCTGCGGCAAAATCTTGAACCCACCAAGCCCCTTCACGATAGCCTGGTAAATCAGAAACAGAACACTCCAAACGATTCAATCGAACAGAACCATTAGGCAACACCACACCACCAAGTCTCTCAGCCCATCCAATACTATCAGATTTCACAGTCAAATCGAGAGGGGGTTCCACACTTTGAAGTTCTATAATCTGTTGTGCCTTTTCTATTCCATAAGCGGATACTAAAAGCTGGGAAAACCATGCTGGAACACCTTCAATGGTCGGAACTTGTTGGCGTAAAGGCGCCGCCTCCCGTGCGACATTGCGCAAAAGAGCATTCACCACCCCTGAAAAACGACGCATACGCGGATCAAATTTTGCCACACGCACAGCTAAATCAATAGCCGCGTGATCAGGAATATCAAGATAAAGAATTTGCGCCACACTGATATGTAGAAGATGCTGAAGTGAAAGTGCTTGTGAAGGTAAAGGGCGCTCTAAAAAGCATGAGAGAGCCGCCGTAATCTGCCCTCGATGACGCAATGACGTTGTCAAAATAGCCCGACACAACAAACGATCTCGTTGTGAAAGTTTTAAATATTGTGGGTGTCCGTGTTCATTATCCGTTAAACCAGAAAGAGGTGTATACCTATCAACCACCGCCCCTAAAAGGCGCACACACACCTGCCGAACAGCTAATCCTGGAACATCTTTTTCAGAAACATGCCCCGCTTTTTTGTGTTTCAAAACAACACCTTTATATCACTGTTTTCTCAAGAGCTCCGCCTAAAAATCTCCTCAAAATTCTATGAACGAGATTTTTTTGAATTATCATAACGAAGCCAAGAAGGACGTTTTGTAACCCGCTGAAAAGTGCTGTTTTCTTGCTCTCCGGGTACATAAGCCTGACCACCGCGAAAATCTCCATAATTCATTTCATCATTGCTTTTTTTATTCATACCGCCTTCTTCATTCCATCCCCCACTTTCGGCAAGAGCCCCTTTCATCTCTTCTGCTTGCCGATAAAGAGCAGCAATACGATTTGCCGTTGCCGGATGAGTCGAAAAAAGACTATCTGCTCCCTCACCGCTCAAAGGATTGATAATAAATAGATGTGCTGTTGCTGGATTATGCTCTGCTTCTTCGTTATAAACGCCATGCCCCCCATCAGCAATTTTACGCAATGCCGAAGCCAACCATAAAGGATTACCACATATTTCAGCTCCCCTCCGATCCGCAGCATATTCACGCGTACGGCTAATGGCCATTTGCACAAGCATTGCGGCAAAAGGTGCCACGAGCAGTGCAATAAATCCTCCAATTGCCCCAGCTCCATGAGAATCTTCCGAAGAGCTGCGCTGTCCCCCCATAAAAAAAGCAAAATTGCCAAGCATTGAAATTGCCCCTGCAATCGTTGCTGTTAAAGTCATGGTTAAGGTATCACGATGCTCAATATGTGCAAGCTCATGCGCCATAACACCAGCAACTTCCTCTGCACTTAACCGTTCCAACAACCCAGTACTCGCGGCAACAGCAGCATTTTGCGGATTACGTCCCGTTGCAAAAGCATTTGGCTGTGCATTATCAATGACATAAACTTTTGGTTGAGGAAGAGAAGCTTTTTTAGCTAAATCGCTTACAATTTTATAATAAACAGGTGAGGAATGCCGATCAACTTCACGCGCCCCGTACATACGTAAGACAATTTTATCTGAATTCCAATAAGAAAAAAAGTTTAAACCACTTGCCATCAAAAGAGCTATGACCATACCACTGCCCCCTCCAACAAGATAACCAACCCCCATAAAGAGAGCCGTCATAAAAGCCAAAAGCATGGCTGTACGCATTATATTCATTACTCAAAAAACTCCATGATAAAAGTCTACCAATACTATATGATGGGGTTTTCTTTCTGCTTCTTCAATGGAATAGGTGTAAAATGAATAAAAAAGATGAAAAAATAAGTAAAAAAAATACAACTGTCATTAAACAACCATCCCTTTCTCCCGCAGCACAACGCGCCCTTAAAGAAGCTGAAGAAAGACGAAAAGACGCAACAACAAAAGAACAGCCATTGGAAAACGGTGGACGCGGCGGAAAAGATCCATCCCGCTATGGAGACTGGGAAATTAAAGGCCGCGCCATCGACTTTTAAAGCTATAGATTTCCAAAATTGAATCTAAAAAAACCAACACGGTTTTAATAAACATCCTCTTAAAGAAGATCCGTTTTTGATCAGCAAAAACGGATAACATTTATTCGTCTAGAATCTTTAAAGAGGTGTGATTAAACAATTACGTTTCTTATTCTGAAGCAGAATCTGCTTCAGCCGCAGCTGCTGCATCCTCTGCCGCTTGCTTTGCTGCGGCTATACGTTCTTGTGCTTTTTTACCTGGCTCACCTTTATGGGGATTATTGCGGGCTGGACGCTTTTTTAAGCCAGCCGCATCTAAAAACCGTAAAACGCGATCTGTTGGTTGAGCCCCTTGTCCAAGCCAATACTGGATACGTTCTTCATTCAGTTTTACCCTCGGTCCATCTTTAGGCAACATTGGATCCCATGCACCAACACGTTCAAGAAATCGCCCATCGCGCGGACTACGAACATCTGCAACGACGATATGATAGTAAGGACGTTTCTTTGAACCTCCACGGGACAAACGAATTTTCAATGCCATATTTTATCTCCTATTGTCAGCTCTGGCTTTCGTTTAAATTGACTTTTTTTATTTTTTGCTCTTCAGCAATAATTTCATGATGACGCACAACTTCTTTAACAATAAACTTTAAAAATCTTTCAGCAAAATCAGGATCAAGATGACTATCCATAGCCAATTGCCGCAAACGCGCTATCTGATGTTGCTCACGCAGAGGATCGACTTTAGGCAAATCATAACGTGCTTTTAAGCGCCCAATAGCTTTCGTACAACGAAAACGCTCTGCTAAAATATGAACCAAAGTTGCATCAAAATTATCAATAGATGCTCGTAAATGCGCCAATTCGTTTAATACTGTTTCCTGCATCATATTCCTTTCCCTCTGTGCATCTTATTTTTTCTTAAGATGCTGAGGAAGTTTTCCCCTATCGGCAATGCCATTAGAAAGACCAGGAAATGTAGGATCGCGTCCGGGAAGTCCAGGCAAAAGCTTCCCTCCATTATCATTTTTAATCTGCTTTTGAAGCGTTGAGAATTGCTTAAGATCCAATCCCGATAAATCAGGCATAGCCGGAGAATCTGCACCTCCCATTCCTCCAAATCCCATTTTAGAGCCAAGACCTCCTAACATTTTTCCCATCAAACCACTTTTGCCTTTACCACCCATAGCTTTCATCATATCAGCCATTTGGCGATACATCTTCAAAAGTTTATTAATATCAGCGGCCGTTGTTCCAGATCCCTTAGCAATTCGTTGTTTGCGGCTATGTTTTAAAAGCTCTGGATTCATACGCTCTTGCGGCGTCATGGACGAAATAATAGCCAATTGACGATTAAACAAACGGTCATCAAGACCAGCTGCCGCAATCTGCTCTTTGACCTTGCCTAATCCTGGCAACATGCCCATAATGCCGCCCATTCCACCCAGTTTTTTCATTTTCTGCAACTGTTCTGCAAGATCATTCAGATCAAATTTTCCGCTCTGCAGCTTTTTTGCAAAAGCAGCAGCTTTTTCATGATCCATTGTTTCAGCAGCTTTTTCAACCAAAGAAACAATATCCCCCATTCCGAGAATACGATCAGCAATCCGACTGGGATGAAACTCTTCCAAGTCTTCTATTTTTTCACCGGTTCCGATTGCTTTAATCGGCTTACCTGTAACAGCACGCATAGAAAGAGCAGCGCCCCCACGCCCATCACTATCCATGCGTGTTAAAATAATCCCTGTAATCCCTACACGCTCATCAAAAGAACGCGCGAGATGAACGGCATCTTGCCCCGTCAAACTATCAGCAACCAACATAATCTCATGAGGAAGAGAACACGCTTTAATTTCAGCTAATTCAAGCATCAAAGCTTCATCAATATGATTACGTCCTGCAGTATCAAGAAGAAGCACATCATAACCGCCCAATTTAGCAGCCTGCACGGCACGTGATGCAATATCAACGGGTAGCTGTCCCGCAATAATAGGCAAACTTGCAAGTTTCGCTTGTTCTCCCAATTGGCGCAATTGCTCCTGTGCAGCAGGACGACGTGTATCTAAAGACGCCATGAGAACTTTTTTATTGTGCTTATCAGTGAAACGTTTTGCAAGCTTTGCTGTTGTGGTTGTTTTTCCGGAGCCTTGCAAACCAATCATCATGATAACAACGGGCGCTGGTGCATTCAAATCACTCAGAACGCTTTCATTTCCAAGAATACGAACCAATTCGTCATGAACAATTTTAACCACCATTTGGCCTGGTTTAATTGATTTAACAATCTCAGTCCCAACAGCTTTTTCACGAACCCTATCGGTAAAAGAACGGACAACATCAAGAGCAACATCAGCTTCCAACAAAGCGCGCCGAATTTCACGCAGCGCCTCTGCAACATCCTGATCCGACAAAGCACCACGCCCCGTCAAATGAGACAGGATAGAACCAAGTCGCTCTTGCAAGGATTCAAACATTATTTACCTCATTGTTGCATAACAAAGTTACATAACGAACAAACCAAAATAGCACCCGAGAACGCATCGCGCCGTCGAATGTTGACCTCTGAGATCTCTTCATACCCTTGCATTGGGGTCTCAGTCGGTGGCTCCAAGTTGATTTTGTCACTGAAAGCTTGCTCCTTCAAACAATAAAACCCCAGCTTTGTCAAGTTTTATCATAAAATGTCTTTTTATACGAAGAAATAAAAACAGCAAATACTACAATACTACCCTTCAAAACTTTCAACTTCAACACGCATAAAACAACCTGTTTCCTGTTCCACATTCCATAATTTCCCGCTAGAGATATCAAACCAAACCCCATGCAATGTTAAAATACCTTGATCTTTGCGAAACTTTATCCACGGAAACGTCTCTAAATTTCTCAACGAATGGCGAATAGAAAGCTGCTCTAAAGCCGTCTGTTTTTCTGGCCAAGATAGTGATTTATTATTCAAAACGATTTCTGCGGCTGGCGCTAAAAGACTAATCCATTGGCCAATAAAATCATTTGACGGTAACGATTTACATGTCTCCTTAAGAGCCGTACGAACACCTCCACAATGAGCATGACCAAAAACAACAATATGTTTTACCTCAAGCAATTGCACTGCATATTCAAGAGCCGCTGATGTTGCATGATATTTGTTATCAGGAGAAAAAGGAGGAATCACATTTGCCACGTTGCGTAAGGTGAAAATTTCCCCAGGCTTAGCATCAAAAATCATTTCTGGGACTGCACGCGAATCACAGCAAGCAATAATCAAAACTTCAGGTTTTTGCCCCTCAATCGCCAATTGCTGATAATGTTCTGTTTTATATGAAAAATGATTATTGATAAAATTTTGGTAACCACTTAAAAGTCTTTCTGGTAAACGGGTCATTCTCTCTTTTACTTCTCATTCTCTCTTTACTTTCATTTCATATAATTTGAAAAACAAACTATTAATATATAAAAATACTAAAAAGTCCCTTTCATTGATGTAAAATATTTCTTTTAAAGTGCAAATTATTACTAAAAAATAATAAAAACACTGTCATTATTTCCCAATAAAGAGCTATTTTCTTTAGGAAGAAAGTGTTACAGTGTAAAAAAATATAATGGTCCGCTCTTAAATATGAAAACAAAATAAGAAAAGACTCAAAGAGCAAAAAGGGAGAGTGAATGTGTTGCAACAAAAAACAATAGAAACAAAAAACACACCAGATAAAATAGAAAAAGTGCTTTTTGCTCAAACTGATAAAGAAGATATTGCTTATTACGAAAACAAAGAACTTCAAAAAGCCGCAGCCGTCGCAGTAAAAGCTTTCAATCTCCATCAGGCAGGAAAAAATACCATCTGCTTTGAACAAAATTTGACCCGCAATAACAGGACTATAACTGTTATCACGCTTGTCAATGATAACAAACCCTTTCTTCTTGATTCTATTTTAAATGTCTTCAATCAACATAAAAACCATATTTATTTGATTGCACACCCCATTCTTGATTGTGCTTCTGGAAAACGCATCAGTCTGATGCAAATTCACATCGAGTCGTTAAACGAACAACAAATACAAAAACTTGAAAATGAACTCACCTTAGTTCTTGAGCAGGTTAATGCTGCTGTACAAGACTGGAAACCGATGCTTGAAGAAGTTGAAAAGCATATTCATGCCTATCAAACAAGCCTTCCCTCACACTACAAACAAGAAGGCGAAAAGGCTATTGAATTTCTTCACTGGCTTACAGACGATAATTTCATCTTCCTTGGCATGCGCACTTACAACTTCATCAAAGATCAGAAACCTATAAAATCCTTTACAGCGAGTAACATTGAACTTGGTATACTCGCGGATGCTTCTATTCATATTGTTGATGATGAAAGTATGAAAGAACCTCCTCAGGAAGTCTTATCCTTTATGGAAAGTGATAACCTATTTATTGTAACAAAAGCGAATAGCCGCTCCAAAATTCACCGTTCTGTTTGGCTCGATTATATTGGTCTTAAAATCTTTGATAAAGAAGGCCAACTCTGCGGAGAATTACGTATCGTAGGGCTTTTTACCTCTTCAGCTTATACACGCTCTATCTTGCAAATTCCTTTCTTGAAAGAAAAAGCCCAAACCATCATTCAACGCCTTGGATACAATCGTGCAGACTATTCAGGAAAAGCACTCATCAGTGTTTTAGAAACCTATCCAAGAGATGAAATGTTTCGTACGGATGTTGATACATTAACAGAAAATGCCAAACTTATCCTGCAACTCGACGAACGTCCGCGTTTGCGGGTGCTTGTCCACACTGATTCTTTTGGGCGCTTTGTTTCTATCCTTGTCTATGTACCACGTGATCAATACAGAAGCAGCCTCCGTGAAGAAGTCGGCGAACATTTTGTTGAGCTTTATAAAGGCGACTTTTTTGAATCCTATCCGCTATTTTTGGAAAGCGCCCTTATCCGTGTCTATTATATTATCCATCGCAAAGGTAGCGAAACTGTTCCGCTTCATGAGCGCGCCACACTTGAACAACATGTCCGTTCAATCGCACAAAGTTGGGAAGATAGTGTTCAAACCATTGCTCTGATCCACAAAACAACAGAACCACAAACCCACCTAGCTCGTGAATTTCCCAACAGTTATCGTGATTTATTCTCAGCGGAAGATGCCATTAAAGATGCCGGACATATTTTAAGCCTTCATGATAAAAAACCTCTTTTCGTGACCTTTTATCACGCACACAACAAAGAAAAAGAAAAACAGAATATTTCTCTTCGGCTCTTTCACCGCCATGAAGCCCTTGCTCTTTCCAAACGTGTACCACTGCTTGAAAATATGGGGTTTCGCGTTATTGCGGAACAAACGCTTGAATTACCAGATGGCAACGGACAATCCGTATATCTTCATGATATGCAACTAGAGAGTACTTTCCAACTCTGTATTGATTTTGAAAAAGACGGTCAAAAGCTTGCCGAAACCTTTGAAGCCATTTGGGCACAAAATGCTGATAATGACGCCTTTAATGCCCTCACCCAAACTGCTGAGCTTGATTGGCATGAAATTGTTATTTTGCGCCATTACGGGCGTTATCTCCAACAAGCTGGAATTCCTTATTCGCAAGACCGCGTCGCCCAAACTTTAAATGCTTATCCTGACATTACCAAAGAGCTTTATACTTTATTTCATTTCAAATTTCATCAAAGTCATCCAGAAAAAGAGCGGAAAAAAAACCAACAGGTTATTCAAAAGCGTATCGAAGAAAAATTACGGAAAGTATCTGGTTTAGATGATGATCTCATCTTACGCCGTTATTGTAACCTTATCGATGCGAGTTTACGAACAAATGCCTTTACACCCCTTAGCGATGGCAGTCCACGGCGTATTTTAGCCACCAAATTAAATCCGCGCCAAATTGAAGGTTTGCCTGAACCGCGTCCTTATCGAGAAATTTTTGTTTATGGACCAGAAGTTGAAGGGGTCCACTTGCGTTTTGGACCTATCGCTCGTGGCGGAATTCGTTGGTCTGACCGCGCATTAGATTATCGCACCGAAGTGCTCAGCTTAGTCAAAGCCCAACAAGTTAAAAATGCCGTTATTGTTCCTGCGGGTGCAAAAGGTGGATTCTATCCCCATCGCCTTCCTCAAACAAATGACCGTGCTCTCATCATAGAAGCAGCACGACAAGCTTATACGGACTTTATCACGGCTTTGCTCTCCATCACAGACAATCTGGTTAACGGCAAAATAAGTGCGCCCCACAATGTCATCTGTCATGATGATCCTGACCCCTATTTTGTTGTCGCAGCAGACAAAGGGACAGCAACCTTTTCTGATACAGCCAACGCTATCAGCCAAGCAAACCATTTTTGGCTCGATGATGCTTTCGCCTCTGGTGGCTCAGCAGGCTACGACCATAAAGCCATTGGTATTACAGCCAAAGGTGCATGGGAAGCCGTCAAAAGACATTTTCGAGAATCATTTAATCACGATATTCAAACAACGCCCTTCACCTGTGTGGGTGTTGGTGATATGTCTGGTGATGTCTTTGGCAATGGAATGCTCCTTTCCAAACAAACAAAATTAATTGCTGCTTTTGATCACCGCGATATCTTTATTGATCCAAATCCAAACATAGAAGAAAGCTATGCAGAGCGTATGCGTCTCTTCAAACTGCCTCGCTCAAGTTGGCAGGATTACGACCAAAGTAAATTATCAAAGGGCGGTGGTATCTTCTCACGAAAAGAAAAAACCATTACGCTCTCACCTGAAGCAGCACGCGCTATTGGTTTCGAAAAACAAACAGGAACCCCTTTTGAAATTATCTCTGCTCTTCTCAAAGCTCCTGTTGATCTTTTATGGTTTGGGGGCATTGGTACTTACATCCGCGCCACAACAGAAAGTGATGCCCAAGTAGGCGATCGTGCCAATGATGCAATACGCATTACCGGAGAACAAGTGCGTGCAAAAATTATTGGCGAAGGCGCTAATCTTGGTGTTACACAACGTGGACGAATTGAATATGTCTCAAATGGTGGTCGCTGCAATACGGATGCCATTGACAATTCTGCCGGTGTGAATTGTTCTGATATTGAGGTCAATCTCAAAATTGTCCTTGCATCAGCCCTTCGGGCTAAAACACTCACCCGTGAAGAACGCAATAAACTCTTGAAAAAAATGACTCCTCAAGTCGAACAACTCGTCTTGCGCAACAATTATCTACAACCCCTTGCTCTTTCTTTAGCAGAAAGTCAAAGTACTGCTGATTTACCCTATCAAATACGCTTTATGCACGATTTGGAACAAAAAAAACTTCTAGATCGTAGAGTTGAAATACTCCCTGATGAGCAAGTTTTACGGCAAAGAATAACCCAAGGCAAAGGTCTTATCCGTCCAGAACTTGCTGTTATTTTTGCCTATGCTAAATTAACGCTCAAAGAAGAAATTGCCAATAGCCCCATTGTTGATGATCACTATTTCAATGCAGCCTTGCTGAATTATTTTCCAACCCAAATTCAAGAAAATTTTGAGAAGGAAGTCATTAACCATCAATTGCGTCGTAATATTATTGCAACGCTGATTGCTAATGATATTGTCAATCGTGGCGGTCCTACTTTTGTTAATCAACTACGCGATGCAACAGAACAAAAGGCTGAAAATATTATTCGCGTTTTCATTGCCATTCGTGATGGTTTTGAAATTCCTCAATTATCTGATCAAATTGATAAGCTTGATAACAAAATACCCGGTCTTGTCCAAAACAAATTCTACGCAGCAATGACCCCAATGCTCTTTGAAACAACCAATTGGGGTTTGCACAACATGGATCTCTCACGTCCATTAGAAGAAATTGTAAAAATAATAAAACAAGCCCGTAATATTATTGAAAAAGAGCTTATGCATTCTGACGATAACGATATTAAGAAAAAAATTGAAGAAAAAGCTCGATACTACAGTGAAGAAGGAACACCAAAAGCATTAGCGAAACAATTAGCTCTTTTGGAAGCTGCTCCAACCATCTGTGATATTTCTTTAATTGCAAAAAAAAGCAACAGCGATCTTATTAAAACCGCAGGAATCTATTTTTCACTTGCGCAGATCATTCGTATAAACCGAATTAACGAAGCGAGAAGAACAATTCCTATCCTCGATTACTATGATAGTATGGCTTTAAACCAAGCCAAAGAAAATGTTTCCGAAAGCTTACGGCAAATTGTTATAAAAATCCTCAAAAATTATGGGAAAAAAGAGAATCCTTTTGCCACTTGGAAAGAAACAAAAGAAGATCATATTCACAATATCACAAACCGCATTAGCGCTCTTATTGAAAATGATCTCAATATTTCTCGTTTTACTTTTGCAGCAGGATTGATTTCTCAACTTCAAAATACTGGCTTTCAAACTTAAAATAAGTATAAAATGACTCAGTTAAAAACGCCTATTCTATCCTACCACAGCGAGCCAGCAAGGATAGAGTGGGAGTTTTCATTTTAAGGATAGAGCAGCACCAAAAATAAAACTCCTGCTCCTTATCACAATAGAATTGCTCGTAAACAATTTCAAAAAGACAACAGAATTGATTTCTCAACGTAAAAACATCAATTTTCAGATTTAAACGCAGAAAAAAAACGGCTAAGCTTTTATCCCTGTTTTATCCATCCATAACCAATATCAATGTAATCTGACAATAGGTTTTATACCAAATGAGATTAGGGAGTGATAGGTATCACCTGTTTTTGTGACCATTTTTTATCAGTCAATGTGCGTTTTGTAAAAATGGATTTTGACATCTGAATATCGAAAAAATGTAAAAAATAGAAAAAACTGAAATTTTGTCACAAAAAGGATGACAGGCTTTGAAAGCTCTTTAAAGACCTTTTGAGACCCCCTTAAAAATCATTTAGAAATAAAATGAATTGGTACAAAACTTAAGTCAAAATATACAAAATCTGCTGGCAAACTATAATCAACAAGGAAAGAACGGAGATGCTATCCCGCATTTTTAAGCAAAGCAACCCCTAAAATAACGCTTAAAGATTATTAAGCTTGCGCAGACAATAAACGCTGCACAGTTTCAAGAATTCCTATGGATTGAACCAAAAAAATTAAAATTCTGCTATTCAATATCCTTCATCATAAAAATATAATGCCTTGATTTACAATCATAACTTTATCATTTTGCATATTGAAAGAGAATCACAGTATTCTAAGTTTCTCTCATTTCAAGTCTGTTTATATTGAATCAATTAAAATCCTCCCCCCTTGCATGTTGGAAATGGGAAAGCCATGTGGATTACTTATCAAGGAAGAACTAAAAACAACTCTTATGAACTATTTCAATGGTTTAAGGGCTTATCACAATATTAGGGTTAGCAAAATGTTTGATGGTGCTGGCTTACTCCTTCAAGCGTAAAGATAATGGTGCTCAATGGACATTATACCATTCACACACAGGCGCTGGCACAAAATGGACTTGGGTGCACTTTAAGAGATGTCTCTTTAAAACAAGCCCGTGAATATGCAACGCAGTATATTTTGTGTGGGGTGCTTTGTTGTACGTGGAGGGCATGCCCCCATTAAAGAACAGAAAAAACAAAAACGTATGTATCATCCATTATTTAAAATACATAGCTGTAAATAGTTTTAAAAACGTACAATTAAATTAAAAAATGACCATAAAAATGGGCGTTGATTTCCCCCTTTATGACTTCATATTCTCCTCCAATTAGGCTGTTTACCTATCAGAAGATTACCCACACAGATATAGGCAATATGCTCGCTCTATCATAAAAAAAGCCCACTAATACGCAACCCACCACCTATGTGAAACCAATCCATCTTTTTTTAAAAGTCGACTTTTTCCTAAGAGGGTGCGTGCTTTTCTATTGCTTGCAAATCAACATTCAATCCTTATGCAGAAGCATATTTGAGATAAATATTAAAAACGGTTCAGTGTTTTACGAGCTATCTCAACTTTTATACGCTAAATTGGAGGGGGAATATTACGTATCTCTGTTTGGCTAATCTCTGAAACAGCGAGACAACCTAATTTAGATAGAATGTGAAATTTTAAAGCTATAACCTATTCCCACTCTTACCCTCATTTTTTAATTCAACTTTACAGGTTTCAAAAGCCTCTAGAGCAATGTCTTTTAAAATAATGGGGATTTCTTATTCCCTCACGCTTTTGTTTATCACGTTTTTTTGAGAGGGTCACGACTTTCACGTAAAACAAATCGCCCCAAACAAAATATACTGCGTTGCATATTTACGGGCTTGTTTTAAAGAGACATCTCTTAAAGTGCACCCAAGTCCATTTTGTGCCAACGCCTGTGAATGGTATAATGTCCATTAAGCAACCACCATCTTTACGCTTATAAAGGAGTGCGCCGGCACCATCACACCATTGTTATTTGCCAACCCCTAATGTTGCCGATAACCCTTGAACCATTGAGACGATTCATAAGAGGTATTTTTAGTTCTTTCTTGACGAATAATCCGCATGGCTTTTCCATTTGTGACGCGCAAGGGAGTGGTTTTGGTTGATTCAAGATAAGCAGACTTGAAACGAGAAAATTTTATGATATTCAAGATTCTCATTCAACATGCAAAACAGTGAACACTTTTTATCAATCCATATCTTGCCATACAGACGCTCTTGCCAATTTCTTCTCAAACCTAAAGTGGATCAAGACGACCAAGCTCTAAAAATCCCAGTTTTACCCAGCCATGGCTAACAGTCAAGGAAAGAACGGGAGCGCCATCTGCATTTTTAGGAAGTGTACTCAAAATAAAAAATAACGCTTGAAAATTATCCGCTTCTTCAGGAAACAAGTGTTGCAAAGTCTCAAGAAATTTCATGTGCTGTATACAGACGAGTTCAAATTTTGCTGTCAAATATCCTTCATCATCAAAAGAAAAAGGTCCACTGACATGCATCCCACCACCTGTATGAAAAGCCAATTCACCATGTTTTAAAATGCCACTTTTTCCATAGAGATGCTGTCTCCAATTTTTTCCTTCATTTTCAGATAAAAGAGAAACATCATTTAAAATCCATTTCAAATTGCCATCAATTTTTGGAACTTCAACAAAAGAAGATATAAAAATTGGAGAAACATCAAAACCGTCAAAAGTCATATTTCCTGAAAAATGATTCTTTTCACGTTTAAGATCAAGACGCAAAAATTCTGCCGTTATTTTTTGAGAGACATCTTTTGGCTCTAACTTCTGAACAGCCACATCAGGAGTATCTTGCAAAGATGTCTGATCTTCAACACTTTGTTGTGTTGTCTTTTTATCTGCCGTTTGTGATCCCACTGCTTCTTGAAGCTTTTGATCCTCAAACGAAGAGGAAAGAGGAGAAAATTCAAGCCCTTCAGCGATAAACTTCAATGTCTGACCTGTTTTCCAATAAGGCTCTGTTTCAATCACCAAATTGCGCCAACGAGATACTATGGAAGTTTTATCAGAAAACATGATTGATGCAGGAGAATCAATATTAAACTCGACTACATGAGGAGCATAAATTGGTGCACCAGCCGTCAAACGCCCCGTCGATAAAGAAACCCCATATAAAGGCCAGGAAAATTGAAACTTGTCACAAACAACACCGATACGTAAAGGATAACCATTCTTACGCACATTCTCACACACCGCCGCCATATTACCGGAAGATGCTTTTGCGGATATATCAGAAACATAGTTCTCTATTTTACGTGAAAAAAAAACCAGAAAGCACTATAAATAAGGACCAAAGCAAGACAAAACAGCCCACAAAATAAATAGCGCAAAGAAAAACTTTTTTGTGATGATGGTACTTGAGAGGATGTAGACAACTTTAAAACTTTCTTTATCTTTTGATTTTCACCCCACCCTAAAAAGGATAAAGATTTTTAACATTCAACAATCTATGAACAATCTAGCTTCTTAATCTATAGGGTTTTATTTTCTGACCACTTCATGGTGTCCACAATTCACCACCCTAAAATACAACATCTCATCAACTCAAGAAGCAAGATTTTCTTAAAGAAGGACCTTTAACAAAAAACACCTTATATGTAAAGGCTTACATGAGTATTCTCTCTTTAACTTTAAACAACACTATTTTACTGTACAACAAAATGACAATGGCAAAGTTTTGATTTATAATGATAAATCCCTGTTTTGCATATTAAATGGGAGTCTCAAATATCGTAAGATTTTCTCATTTCAAACCCAGTTTATGTTGAATCAATCAAAACCATTTGCTTGCACGTCAAAAGCGGAGCGAACCATATGGATAAAATTGTACAAGAAAGGAAAAAATGCCTCTTATGAACCCCATCTCAATGGCTGAAGGAATGTCGCAATATTGGGGGCTAAATAGTAATAGTGTGTGATGGTGCCGGCTTACTCCTTCACAAGCGTAAAGATGGCGATGCTCTATAGATTTTATATTATCCATGGGAGCTTTATCGTTATACTATTCATAGTCAGCGCCGTAAAATGTGCTTGGGTGCGCTTTGAGAGATGTCTCTTTAAAACAAGCCCGTAATGATACAATAAAATGACGTTCTGTTTTACGTGAAGGTCATGATCCATTTAAGAATAAGTGCACACTCACACAAGTGCGGTCGGCGTACAGAAGATCTGTCGTAATGCACCTTCAAACCATTGGCTTAAAGCTCGATCATAGATTAAACGCCCTTTTAAATGTGCACAAGCAGGTTGAGCGCCTTTTTCGGTCAATTTATGTGCCGAACGCACCAACAAACGCCGCATCATAGCGCGTGTAAATTCAGCATGAAATTGCAAACCCCATGCATTGTTTCCATAACGGAACGCTTGCGTAGGATATGTATTCCCTGTTGCCAAAAGCATTGCCTCTTTTGGTAAATCATAAATACCCTCATCATGAAAATGATAGACCATTTCTGGCCAATTCATCAATTCCTTCCCTTGTGGGGTTACTTCTAGCGGATACCAGCCCACTTCAACAGTCCCATCACTTCTTGTACCAACGCGTGCCCCTAAATTTCGCGCTAACATTTGTGCTCCCAGACAAATACCCAAAAAAGGCTTATTTTCCTTTAGCGATAAAGAAATCCAATCAATTTCCTCAGCAATATAAGCTTCGCTGTCATTCACACTCATCGGTCCCCCTAAAATAACAACACCGGCATAATGCTCTAATGTATCAGGGAGTTTTTGTCCAAAAATGGGACGATAAACATCAAGAACAAAACCATTTTGTTGTAAAAATTTTCCCAGACGACCAGTATAGGTAGACCGCCGATGAATAACGACAGCAATCCTTGCTTTGCTATTTTTTTGCTTTTTATCAAGACATCTCTGATTTAAAAACATTTTCTAACCAATCACCTCTGCAACCAAGCAAAACTTCATTTTTTTAATTATATCAAGCATAAGAGAATAATTTTATCGGACAAGATTAACAATAAGTTTTTTTCTTCTACATTCATTGTTTCTTCTGAGAAAACACTCAAATTATCCTATTGATGCAATTTAAAATAAACGAAATTTTTTCCTTGATAAAGACGTTCCTTCTTCTTCTGTTTTAACCCCTGGATCATCAACGTTTAAATGAATTTGGCTGAATGTTTTCGCATCTTGTTCTTTTATATCTTGTTTCTCCACCTGCGCATTATGCAAAAAAGAATCGTCTATAGGCGTTAATTTTTCAAGCTTCTTATCCTCAACACCCTCACTTTCTTCCACAACGTCCTCTTTATCTTGCTTTTTTGGCACAATATTGACTGCCTCTAATGTAAGAGAAGGTAGACGGGGAGGCGCTTTCCATTCAAAACAGCCCAAACGTCCACTGATTGGAGAAACAGCTGACCAAGAAGAAAAAATGGACCCCTCACACATCCATACAGGATCACGTTCAGCACGAAGTGCTAAGGAAAGCCATTGACGTACAGCCCCTTGATTGTTTCCCTGTGCCTCTTCAATATCTGCCAATAATAAATAAACACTTTCCCGTGGATGATACTGCAATGCTTTTTGTGCCTGCTCTCTTGCTAGTATCGTTTCACCAGCATCCAAAGCAGCTTTGGAAATAAGGAAAGCCGACTCAAATACATCTTTATTATAAGAAGCAAGTGTCTTAGCCCTTTTCAATCGTCCAATAGCTCCTTCTTCTCTTTCAATATAAAGTGTCCCCAAATCAGGATGAGGTTCCTTCTGCCAAGCCGCTATAATCATTTTGTCCGCTTTACGCGTTTCATTTAATTTATAAAGAATATCAGCCGCTATAATTGTTATTGGAACAAAATCAGGCGCCAATTTATGGGCTTTCAAAATGGCTTCACGTGCTTGTACAGGATGTGTCTCAAACAGGTGAAGTGCCTGCCCACTTAACAATAAAACCTGGATATGCTGCCGCTCTGGAGTCGAACGAACAGAACGCGGGAGAGCTTTTTGCGCTCTTTCAAAAACAGTAAGTGCCTTATCCCATTTACCCTCAGCACCCAACCGATCAAGCACCGCCTGATGCGCCCATAAAAGTGCCGGCGATAAAGTCAGTGCCTCTTCTGCATATTGTTGTGCTGCCTCATAAGCCTTACTCTTCATCGCTTCACGAAATAAACCGTAAAGTCCCACTAGCTTTGTTGGATCTTCCTTTCTCATCTCCTCATAAAGGCTGATGGCACGAACAGAGTTATTTTGTAATGACAAAATTTGTGCTTTTAAGAATTTTACCAACGGTTCTTGTTTTCCTGCAAGATATTTAGCAACCCGTGCCTCCATTTTTTGTGCAACCATACTATCACCAGCAAAAGTTGCAAGAATCCCCTTTGAAAGAGCTTCATAACCGCGCTTTCGTTGGCGTTTATAAAAATAATTGGAAAGAGCACTCGGTATGGAAAAAAAGAAAGACAATAACCACCATAAAAGCACCAGCGTTACAAAAAGCAACGTAAGCACACTTAACACTGTAAGCAATGAAGCAGAAAATCTGAAGTGCAAAAATGTAAGAACAAAAACACCATTGTGATTAGCAACCCACACGAAAGCTAATCCAAGGATACAAACAACAAAAGTATAAATAAAAACACGTATCATCTGGAGCCTATTTACATCTTTGTTGCCTTAAAAGACCCTTGTTGCACCGACAACAACAATTGCTGCAGCAACTGTTGAATAGCAATGTGTCTTTCAAGCTTCTGAACAAAATCCTTTGAAACATCTTTTGCACTTTGGGGCAATGACTGCCATTCGCTCAAAGCCTTTTCATAATCACCAGCTTGAATAGCAACTTCCATGCGCGCTGCAATAGCCCCCAGCGTCATCCCTTCAACATTTCCAATCGGTCGTGAAACAACGAGCCCTTTTATCCACGCTAAAATTCGGTCAAAAAAACCAGCATCTGGCGCAGCAATATTTTGCGTACCAACAATTGCATCGGCAACATGAGAAAAATCAACTGAAAGTTGTACCGAACTTGGAAGACCTACAGTAGCTGTTTTTTGCAATACATCAAGTCCATCAATCGAGGGGGATAATTGCTGTAACAGCTTTAATTCATTGTTATAAGATCCACCCCGCTCTACAGCATTTTTTAACGAACTGATCGCTGTAAAAAGTGCCGTATTTATTTCTTTTTTCTCACTATTTTTAACAATAATTTCTTCCTGGAATGCTTCCAACTGTTTTTTTAACGAAGCAAGATCATTTGCATTGCTCTGCCCGACGGACAAAGCCGCTTCTATCTCTTTTGACTCGCCAACAAGTGTTTGTACAGCCTCTTCAAGAGCTTTTACTTTTTCTTCTAAAATCGCAAAAGCTTTTCTGCTTTCTTCTTGCGATAGTTCATCATTTTTCATTGTTTTAAACTGTTGTGATGAAAAAGAAGAAAATTCTGTTTTTAATGCATCGATTTCTTGAAACACTCGCTCCAATTGTTCTCTTATTTCGTCACCTTGGCTTTTTGCAGCTTCAGCGACTTGCAAAACCTTTTCCCCACCAACAGAATTTTCCACAAAAGGAGAAGAAAACAAACCCACCCATTGAAGCCCCACAAAAATTCCCAAAGCAATGAGTCCCCCTAAAATCCCTGAAAGGGACAACAAAAGCCAAGCCGTACGAGAAGTACTTTTATCCTGACCTTGCATATTCTGTTTTTCTCGTGCATGAGATTCTACAGAATTGTGTGTTTTTTCCTCTGAATCATGGGAAACAGCTTCATGTTCAATAGCTGGCTTCTTACGGCGCGTACCAGCATAATGTGATTTAACTTTTGGTTTTGAAGAATCGACCATCTCTGTCACTTTTTGTGCACACTTTTTTTAATGATAAAATAATAAAATGAAAAAAGTTTTAAAAATGAGGCTTTTCTCAAATATCTTTGTTTGCTTTACACTCTTTTTACAAAGAGTATAACTTTATAGAAATTTTCTAAATCGCATTTTTCTCAGTAATATTTACAATGATAAACTTTAATAGACAAGTTTTTAAAAACACATCTTAATTTTATACTCAAGAATACAGCTTCATTTTTTAATCAACAATGCCATAAAATTCAAAGAAAATCATTCTCTCATAGAAAACTCAATTCTTAAAGAGAAATACTTTGCATCTTTTTCTGTTCATGGTACGCACGCAGGAAAGAAGCTTCAAAATAAGGTTTTGTTTAAAATGCGTCTGTTGGGAATAGAAACAAGTTGTGATGAAACAGCAGCGGCTGTCATTGAATACAACAATGAATCAAGCAGCCGAATTCTTTCCAATATTGTTTGGAGTCAAATTGATCATCATGCACCTTACGGCGGTGTTGTTCCTGAAATTGCTGCTCGTGCCCATGTTGAAATTCTTGATCATTTAATTCTGCAAGCCCTCACAGAAGCAAACACAAAATTAAAAGATATTGATGGCATTGCAGCCACCAGTGGCCCCGGTTTGATAGGGGGGCTATTGGTAGGCGTTATGAGCGCAAAAGCACTCTCTCTTGCCACTGGAAAACCATTTATTGCCGTCAATCACTTAGAGGGACATGCTTTAACAGCTGTGTTAACACACAATGTCAAGTTTCCTTATTTGTTACTTTTAGTTTCAGGGGGGCATACACAAACAATCCTTGTTCATGGAGTAGGCAACTATCAGCGTTTAGGTACCACCATTGATGATGCATTAGGAGAAGCCTTTGATAAAACTGCCAAACTTTTAGGTCTTCCTTATCCTGGTGGACCAGCACTTGAAAAAGCAGCTTTATTGGGTGATAAAAATCGTATCCCTCTTCCACGACCTTTAAAAGGTGAAAAACGATTAGATTTTTCTTTTTCAGGACTCAAAACGGCCGTTCGACAAGCCGCAACAGCCATAGCGCCTCTTACAGAAAATGATGTTGCTGACATTGCAGCAAGTTTTCAAGCCGCCGTGACCGATACAGTGCGTGATCGTGTTCACTTGGCTCTACAACACTTTACCCACCAATATCCTCTCTCTCATGATCAAGAAAAGCATTCTCCTGCTTTAGTTGTTGCGGGCGGCGTTGCCGCAAACCAAGCACTTCGCTCTACATTGCAAGAACTTGCCCATCAACATGGTTTTGAATTTATAGCCCCTCCTCTTTCCTTGTGTACCGATAATGCAGCAATGATTGCTTTTGCCGGTGCACAAAAGCTCGCACAAGGAGAAACAAGCTCTCTTGATATTGCTCCTCGCTCACGCTGGCCATTAGATGAAAAAGCCATACCCTTGATTGGAATGGGACGCCGTGGAACAAAAGCATAAGAAAATTGATTTCCCTCACCTTTCAAAGAACGAAGATTTTCACTCAATCCTGTCTGTAAACAATCCAGATCATTATTGAATCAATTTCCCACCTGCAAACAATTTTATCTGCTTATCATTTCACACGATTCACTGAACAAAAATCGCGATACGCAAACTTAAATATCGGCCACATATTCTAAAAGAACTTCATTTTTCAAGGGAAAACGACCTTATATCACCACACTTCAAATAACAGTATTTTATGGCATCATAAGACGAACCCTACCCCATCAAAGCATAATATGAAACCATCTTTTGACATCTTCACTTTTGATCATCTATTTGTTTCACGGCCATTGTAGTAACTTTTCAGAATTAATTTTCTTTCTAAGTTTTTTCCAATGTAATGCGCCTCTCATGACTGTGGTCCAAATTATAGCCGAAAAGATGATAAAGCCTCCATGGCTCAGCAAGTCTATGCTTCGATACATTGATGTATTTTTCTGCTAAAAGATAAGAAAAATACAATATTATCAATTGAATCATATTCCTCTATTATAAATTATTTTGAAACAAAAAATAGATAATGCCCGTTCTTTACGCCACTTTGAAAATCATCATTGATGATGTTACAAAGATGCTTATAAAAAAAATTGACATGATGAATACATAACAGTCTATGAAAAAGGTGAACGTATGGCTTATTGGCTTTTTAAATCTGAACCTCATAAATGGTCATGGGAGATGCAAAAGAAAAAAGGAGCGGGTGGCGAACAATGGGATGGTGTCCGCAATTATCAAGCCCGTAATAATATGCGCGCCATGAAATATGGCGATAAGGGTTTTTTTTATCACTCAAATAAAGGTTTAGAAATTGTAGGCATTGTCGAAATATGTGCTGAAGCACACCCTGATTCTACAAGCTCTGATCCACGTTGGGAATGTGTGGATATCCGTGCACTTTGTGACATGCCAACACCTGTTTCATTAAAACAAATTAAAGCTAATCCCAAACTGGCCAATATGGTGCTCGTCAATGCCAGCCGCTTATCAGTACAACCCGTGACAGAAGATGAATGGAAAGAAGTCTGTTTGATGGGTAACCTTAAGAAAGAAATGCTTTGATCTTAAAACAATAGTCTTTTATTCATTAACGCATAGGAAAAATCCCTCATAACGCAGAAGAACAAGCACAACGCATCCCTCAGCGTGTTCTCACGCTAATATATTTTTCCTTGTTATTTTTTATTCTACACTCTTTTTCAATACAATTTCCCCCAAAAATTGCACAAACACTCTGTTCATGATACATCTTTTCAGCATGGCTCAAGGGAAGGCTTACTCAGCGATTATAATGAACAACACCACGAGCACGACACCGATCATTTCGCATACAAATGCGATGAAAAAACAAACCTGAACGTAGATAAAAAAACAATAAAAATGACCGTGAGATTCTCCTCAACAGTGCCTATATGCTAAGTGTTGCACAGTTCTCTTCACACTAAAAAACGCATCATTTTGATTTATAAAGAGTGTTTATTGTTTTGCATGTTGTATGAGAGCGCCCTCATACAGTAGATTTCTCTCATTCCAAATCTGTTCCATATTGCATCAATCAAAATCATGTCCTTTGCACGTTAAAAACAGAAAAGCCTGCGTGGATCAAAAACATGCCTCTTATAAAAATTCTCAAATACAAGAGTATAGCAACATTTTAGAACAGACCCAAGTATATGATGGTATTGGCTTGTTGCTCTATAATATAAGCGTAAAGATGGTAATGGATAATGGAAAAAACACACCCCAGAGTATAAAACAACGCTTCCAATCAATGTATAAATATTCTGCGCACAACGTTCCATCTTCTTTTTAGCAAGCAACCACAAAAATCATAAAAGTTCAGTTTTTAGAGACTCTCTTTTTTAATTTTCCTCTTTTAATTTTTCTTGCATGAAAGCTCATTTTTCATGAAACTACTCTTTACCAATCCGTGCATTAACATGCCTATAAGGAAAAACATGAACAACTATACTCTTTTAATTGTTGAAGATGATGATCTGCGCCCCATTTTGGTAGAACAATTGCAAATGCATCAAGAATTTGAAATTTTCCAAACAAAAACAGCTGAAGGGGGAATGAAAATAGTCCAAGAAGAAAATATTGATCTTGCTATTTTGGGACTTGAACTTCCTGATCTTGATGGTCGCAAAGCCGTTAAACAATTACGCACCCAAGGATTTCGTGCTCCCATTATCATGATAACGAATAATGATACAGACTGCGATACCATTTTAGATCTTGAAACAGGCGCCAATGATTATGTGACAAAACCCTTTCGCTTTGCGGTGTTATTAGCGCGAATTCGAGCACAGTTGCGCCAATATGAACAAAATGAAGATGCAACCTTGCATATTGGTCCCTATACTTTTACACTAAGACACAAACTCCTTCTTGATAAATGCAACAATAAAATCTATCTCACAGAAAAAGAAGCAGCAATTCTCAAATGCCTCTATTATGCTAATGATAAAATTGTCAGCCGTGAAACATTGTTAGAACAAGTTTGGGGTTATAATGAAAACGTTATCACCCATACTCTAGAAACCCATATCTATCGTTTACGACAAAAAATCGAAAATGATCCCTCCAATGCACAAATTCTTATGACAGATCAAAATGGTTACCGTTTAAATCTCTAATTTGATATGGATCGTTTCAAAAATTTAATATCTTCAATCTTTCTTTGTATCAAAACAAAAACGAGATGAAAGGGACGCTGACATGCAATTTGGGTGCTCCCGTATAGAACTTTCCTTATCAGCACTCTTATGACACAATACAAAAAAATATCATGAAAATATTCCAACACGAAAACCCGCAACAGAACTGTTTTTTACGATATACTCGGCAACTGCTGCTTCATATTTTTTTGCTCTCGTTAAAATTTTAAATATATTTCGCATACAAATAATTGTACTATTTTTTAGCAACATTCTTTATCGTAACCATCTTCTTTAGCACATTGATATTGATGATTATTTTTTAAAGATACCGCTTCACGCATTGCTTTATTTCACATTTACTCGCCTAAATTGAGAGGTATTTTTATATTTTTCCTCCCTCCTTTACTTATCTCCTCTTAAAAGACAGGATAATGAATTATATGATATGTTTATCCCAACAATAAAGAAAACCATTGAGCCCCCACCATCTTTATGCTTAAGAAAAGAGTAAGCCAGCACCATCACACACTTGGGCCTGCTCTAAAATGTTGCGACAACCCTACAGCCCTTGGGAGAAGTCCATAAGAAGCATGTCCTTTCTTGTCCAATTTTTAACTACATGACACCCGCTTGTAATGTACAAGCAAATGATTTTATTCGATTCAATATAAGAGAATCTTACGATATTCAGGAAGCTAATTCAAGTTGAACAATAAAAATTATCATTACAAATCAATATATTATCTTATACAACAAAACCCCATTAAAAAACATAGCGTATTTTCAAAAATAACCTTCTCATAAGTGAAAAATGATTTAATATTATAAACAGAACTTTTATCTTATCCAAAGTGCCTTAAAGTCCTATACACCGTAGAGATAAGGCAGCTATTTTTATAAAACCTTTTGACTTTTCATTATAAGGCTATAGAAAACCATTGAAAGAATATTCTTTCCTTTAAAGAAACATTTCATCTTTCTGCAAAATCTATTTCACGGTATTTGTTCATAAACCATAATGCAAAAATCCCATCGGGCACCAACCATTTTTACACTTACGAAGAGCCCAGCATTTTTCTCACCTAGAATATTTGCTACAATTCATTAAAGATGATTCGCTATATTGACACTTAAGATTTTATATTCACTTAGCTAGTTCCACGTATAATGTGCAAATAAATATTTTTGATTGTAAATACGAAAGTTTGAAAGAAGCCTCATAAATTTGCGGTTCTTATGCCAAGGCAAAATGATTAATGATCTTTATAAATTAAAATATTTCTTGTCTGTGGAGATAAAGCAGGAATAAAAATACGTCGCGACTGACGACGCTGTACGAGCACCCCCTGATAAACACGTTTTTGTGCCTGACAGATTAAGAGCCCACCAAAATAAGGAAAAAGATGGTGTGCAAACGGCTCATAAAAAAATGAGAACAATCGCGAAACATAACCTGTAGAGGGCATATAATGGACAATTTCTTCTATTGGCTCAGAAACAAAATTTGTTTTTTCAAACAAACGAGCAATCTGTTGCCGAGTATAGGGTTCGCCATAACCAAAGGGCGTAGTCGTATTGCGCGCCCAAAAGCCAGAGCGATTAGGAACAATAACAATCAAGTGCCCATTGGGGGCTAAAACCCGCCATATTTCATTCAACGTTTCAAATGAATTCTCTGTATATTCTAATGCATGGACCAATAAAATACAATCAACTGATGCATCAGGAAGCGGCAAATCTTCTTCAAAAACAAGCGCTGTAGCAACTTGCTCAACGCAAGGCCAAGACGAAGCACCTTGTCTAGCTGGCATAAAAGCAAAACATTGTTGGGTACGTTCACGTAATGCAGAAAGATAAGGAAGGGTATACCCCAACCCCATAACCCGTTTATCCGTAAGATTAGGCCACCACAAATTCAATTGGTCACACAGTGTCTTTTGAACACGCAGTCCAAGTGCAGAAGCATAAAAATCTTTCAGTGTGACGATATCCAACTCAGCATACCACGTAGAAACAAATTTCAAATATTACAGGTTTTCATATACTAAACCTATATGGACTTCTACTCTTTCTCCGCAATAGCGAACATTTTAATATTTCACATTTTAAACTTAAATGATCAAAAAAAGCAGCGCAACAGGATGATTATTGCGTTACAAGCGCTTTAATTATTTTCTTTTGAGGTGAACTCCATAGAGGTTTCTCACATGCGGTTTCTGACATCAATTAAGAAAAAAACCAACAATTGGTTAATTAAAATGAAGCAACCTTTCGAGATAGTTTTTTTCTACTTCTGGAATATGTTCCTTACCAAGGCGTTTACGAATTTCATCCAAAATTTGTCGCGTACGCATTTGATCACTTTCTTGTGGGAGTACCTCGCCTTCTTGTCCTTCATCTGTTTTTGAAGAAAGTGGACGTCCTAACGGATCTTTCGGACCAGAATCAGCATTTTGATCATTTCCTGTTTCTTTGAGAGCTTCACGCATTTTTTTCAAAACACTTTGGGCACCTTGCCGCAAAGCTTCCAAAGCATCAGACTGATTTTGTATCGATGCTCGATGATTTCCATGATCAAGAGCATTTTCTGCAGAATTCATTTTTTCTTCCGCCTTTTTCAAGGCATCACCTGTTTCAAATCCTTGTTCTGATAATTCTTTTTCTAATGTTGATAATTCAGACTGCAATTCAATTTGGCGTTTTTTTAAGGATTCTTTTTGTTTTTCCGGTATATGTTCCCCACGTTTTTGTCCCATCTCTAACTGATGTGTTTCATTGAGAATTTCTTGCTGACGACGCATTAAATCTCCAAGTTGGTCCATCTTTTCTTTCATTTGTGCAGATTGACTTTTTTCTCTCTCATTTTGATTGCCTTTTTGCACCTGCAAATGATCAAGCGTCTGTTCAATTTCTGCCAAGAGTTGTTCCGCTGCTAGAGAAGAGCCGGTTTTAGCCATTTCCTCAATGAGATTCAGCTTTTCTTGTAATGTATCTTCAGAAAGATTAGGACTTTTTAAGCTTTTAGAATTTTTAGAAACTTGACTATCTGGTGCTTTTTCAGCCAAAGCTTGAATATACGCATCCATAGCTTGACGTAAATCTGCCATAAGCCGTTCGATTTCTGCTGCTGGAGCACCATATCGTAGTGCATCCCGTAAAGCAGCTTGTGCTTGTTTTAAATTTTTCTGCACAGATTCAAGCTGATTGCCTTCAATACCTAAAGCAATCTGCCATAAATAATCCACAACATCGCGCAAATCTTCTTCTGTTTGTGCCAAAGAAAGCCTTGTCCACGCACTTTGTAAAACGAGAAAATGCGCTGTATTTTGAAGTCCCTTTTCTGGACGCACCAGCAAAGCAGAAAGCATATCCAATACACGCTCTTTCGCAGACACATCAAGAGCAAGTAAACGACGCAATTCACTCACAGCACGCGCAACAGGATTTGAAAAAATACGCTGCGGTAATATCATAATAAAAGTTTTGCTACGCCCTTTCTGCCCTGCACCATCTTCTGCCACCAAAGTAATTTTAACCTGCGAACCCGCCCATGGATGCGCTGATACATCATATACCGTCCGCATTTTACCCTTTCCACCCCGTGGAAGAAGAAGCTTGATTTCTGGTGCCTTATAAAGAGAAGAAGCATTTTTATTCTGAAAGAGAGGCTCTATTTCAACAAAAGCGTTCGTCACACCATAATCATCATCCAATTCATACCGCAGCTCTAACGACCCTGTTAAAATCCGCCCTGGTTTTTCCAGCCAATCAATTGTTGGAAAAGCGTCTTTAATCATCTGCAAATGCCACTGCTGTTTTTTACGACGTGATGATACAAACAAATCCATTGAACACTCTAAATGGGTTTCAAAATGAACGATTGAATTTTCATTTTTCTCTGAAAACGAAACTTTCTGCCCATCTTCTACAGTTTTTGCTTTGACTGTAACACCAGCCCCATTAACAACACGCACCACCACATTACTCCCTTCAGGAATTTCTAGTTGTGTCTTCTCATCTTTTGTCAAATAAATCGGTGCAACACCGGTATAAGCAGGGGGTGTAACCCAAGCATCAATCCGCATAAATTTTTCATCAACAACAGGACGAAAATCAAAAGCATCAGCTAAACGGCCCCCTCGTGAACCAAAAGAAAAGCTAAAAGCACACACAAAAAGGAGAACACACAAAGCTCTCAAAGCCAAAGGATCATAAGCCGCACTATTCAGCGAGATAAATCCAGTTTTTAAATGAACTAATTGCTTCGCCATTCGGCGTTGATGTTCACGCCAAATAACAGCACTAAAATCTTCCTCATTTTCAAAACATACATGATCTGTCTGAATATTCAAAGGCTGGTGTTTAAGACCATTAACCCGTTCAAGACGATGATCCACGTCCCGCATTGTAGGAAACCGAAAACCAATAAGAAAAAATAAACTCGCTCCAGCACAAACAAGCAACACCCCAAGTAAGAGCCAATGGGACCAATAGCCTAAAACGCCAAAAATCCCCAACCAGCTAAGCGAACAAAAGAGACTAAGAACAAGGAGAAGTGGCAACAACCGTATCCATACCCGTTCAAATAAAAGGATCCCCCACGTCAAAATGCGTACACACAAAAGCTTCATTGCAAAGCTCTTGATGTTTTTATTTTTTATAAACAAGCATTTTTCCCCTTTTACCGTGATGTATTAAGATCATAAAACCCATACAAGACAATTTCCAGAAAATAAATTGTTTCATCAAAGTTTAGTAAAAATAAGACCAAACACATTTAAGAATGCTCAACCCAATCAGGAATATGATCACATTCCATCAATTGCGCATAATCAAGACGTGGACGAATAACCGCATAACGCGTATCTTGAACGAGAACTTCAGGGATCAAAAGTCGACTATTATAAGTACTCGCCATCACAGCACCATAAGCCCCCGCTTGCGTAATTGCCAAAAGATCACCAGGTGCCAAAATCGGTAAACAACGATCTAATGCTAAATAATCACCAGTCTCACAAACGGAACCCACAATATCAGCACGAATAAGGGGGGCGTCTTTTGCTGCTTGTTTCACAAGGACAACATTCTGCCAAGCATCATAAAGTGTTGGACGCATCAGATCATTCATCGCCGCATCTACAATAACAAAATTCCGCCCTTGTCCCTTTTTTAAATAGAGAACAGAGGTTACCAACACACCAGCTTGCCCCACGATGCTCCGTCCCGGCTCCACAACAATATCAATCCCTAAAGGAGCAATATGTTTCTTTACCAGCGCGGCATAATCAAAAGGGGAAGGTAAAGTATGTTGTTCACAACCATAGGCAATACCAAGCCCGCCGCCAATATCTATATGCGTTATTGCACAACCATCGCTCCACAATTGACGCACACAATCTGCAATAAGAAGAAAAGCCTCTTCAAACGGCTTTAAATCACAAATTTGACTGCCAATATGCATATCGATACCGCAAACCTGCAATCCAGGTAAAGAGGCAGCTTTTTTATAAGCCTCTCTTGCCAAAAACAATGGAATACCAAACTTATTTTCAGATTTTCCTGTTGTAATTTTCTTATGAGTCTTTGCATCAACATCTGGATTAATGCGCAATGAAACACGTGCTGTTTTTGATAATGCAACAGCACGTTGCGACAACTGTTCAAGCTCCGGTTCTGATTCAACATTAAAACAATAAATATTCTGAGAAAGAGCAAAATCTATCTCTCTCACAGTTTTACCAACACCAGAATAAACAATACGATGCGCCGGAATACCAACAGCAAGGGCTCGCCGTAATTCTCCTTCTGAAACCACATCAGCTCCCGCCCCATTTGCCGCTAAAAGCCGTAAAATTGCTTGATTAGAATTAGCTTTAACCGCATAAGCAATCAGAGTAGGCATTCCTTGAAATGCCTTTTGATAATCCTTAAAACGTGTGACTAATGCATTAGCTGAATAACAATAAAAAGGAGTTCCCACCTCCTGCGCAAGATCAGTAAGTGAACAACCTTCAGCATGAAGCATGCCTTGATGGTAGGGAAAAAAATTCACACTTTCCTCCTACTTTATCAAACGATCAAGAATAAAAGGTTGATCATCTTCACTTTTAGCAGCAGATGTTCCCTGCATAGACTTTTCCACACTTGTAAGAGGAGGTGCCTCCAATGACCCTTTACGCCCACAGCCAACGACACCTAAGCCCCCCAAAAGGACAATCATCAACCCTTTTATTATAATTTTCATCTGTCCTCTTTCTTCATCTTGATTTCTTTTTTACCTTTAAAATACAATCACTCAAGCGCTCACAAGACGCTTTTTCCAATATGCGATTTGCCGAAGAACTTCTGAAGAGGCTGTTCCCCCAAAGCTTTTACGACTTTCAACAGATTTTTCAACGGTCAAAACATCAAAAAGTGTCGCATTGATATCAGGACAAATTGCTTGAAGTTCATCTAATGATAAATCCTGAAGGCGACACTGTTTTTTTTCTGCCAATGCCATAGCTTGCCCTGTCATATGATGCGCTTCACGAAAAGGAATTCCTAGTTCGCGAACAAGCCAATCGGCAAAATCCGTCGCTGTTGCATACCCTAAATCCGCTGCTTGTTTCATGGCTTTTTTATTCACTTCCAAATCAGCAATCATCCCTGTCATGGCTGCTAATGATAACTCCAAACTCAAAGCCCCATCAAACACATATTCTTTATCTTCTTGCATATCCTTTGAATAAGCAAGCGGTAATCCTTTCATCACCGTTAACAATCCCATAAGTGCCCCATTCAATCGACCTGTTTTCGCTCGTACTAACTCTGCCGCATCAGGATTTCTCTTTTGGGGCATAATAGATGAACCTGTTGAAAAAGCATCGGATAAATAAATAAAACGAAACTGCTCACTTGACCAAAGAATGATTTCTTCTGCTAAACGCGAAAGATGCATGGCACAAAGAGCACCAGCGCTTAAAAACTCCAATGCAAAATCACGATCAGAAACACTATCAATTGAATTGCGCGTAGGTTCCCGAAAACCTAGCGCTTGTGCTGTCATAAAGCGATCAATCGGAAAACTTGTTCCTGCCAAAGCCGCAGCACCTAAAGGCGACTCATTCATTCGCTCACTAGCATCACGCATCCGCGATAAATCTCGACCAAACATTTCAACATAAGCCATCATATAATGGCCCAATGTTACGGGTTGCGCTAATTGTAAATGTGTAAAACCTGGCATATAGGTCTTGACATGTTGTTCTGCAAGAATAAGCAGTTGCTTTATCAATTGTTTTAAAGCTTGTGCTATTTTCTGCAATGTCTCACGCACCCACAACCGAAAATCAACAGCCACTTGATCATTGCGTGAACGCGCCGTATGCAAACGCCCAGCAACAGGACCAATCAACGCACTCAATCGCGCTTCAATATTCATATGAATATCTTCAAGATTTCGTGAAAAAACAAAGTCTCCCTCTTCAATTTCTTGTAAAATAATTTTTAAACCATGAGAAATTTTTTCATAATCAGACTGTAAAATAATCTTTGTTTGCGCTAACATCGCAGCGTGAGAGAGCGAACCTTCAATATCTTGCCGATAGAGTTTTTGATCAACATCAATTGAGGCGTTAATTTCTTCCATAACTGCAGCAGGTCCTGCGATAAACCGCCCACCCCACATTTGGTTCTTTAACGTCTCATCTGTCATAGTTTAAAAGCACCGATAAAAAGGATAAAAGCCATGATTCCTCAAAGTTTTAATAACTCAAAGAAAAAAAACAAAAAGTGGAAGATTTTCATAACATCCTTTTTTGTTGCCATTATCTTAGTTGGTATCAGTTTATACGCAATAAAAAATCATCATGACAAGAGTGCCTATTTTTCTACTAACTTTATTTCAAAAGAAAATACCGAAAAAATACAAGACAAAAAAATGATGACGCTCCAAAAAGCCGCAACAGGCTTTTTTGCTCACATGCGATTTATTGATACACCCTTAGATATGAACTCTCTCTCTTTTAAGGATATTCAAGGAAAAGACCATACACTCGCGGAATTTAACGGAAAGTCGATACTACTCAATCTATGGGCTATCTGGTGCGTACCCTGCCGCACAGAAATGCCTGAACTGGCACAATTAAAACGCGAACTAGGTGGAAAAAACTTCGATGTCATAGCGATTAATATCGATAAAGCCGCCTCTCCTGAAAAAATTCAACAATTTTTGCAAAATATTCATGCTGATAATTTAATCTACTATCGCGATGAAACCATGAATATCTTCAACGACATGAGAAAACAAGGACTTGCTTTAGGACTCCCCGTCACACTTCTCATTGATAAAAATGGTTATCTCATTGCTTCCTATAATGGGGCAGCACCATGGGCCAATAACGATGCCAAAGCACTTATAAAAGCTGTCATAAAAGAAGCGCAATAACCTAATAACCGCGCCTTTTTAAACGTTGGATTGTCAAATCCAATGCTGACAAAAAAGCAGAACGATCTTTACCACAAAAAGGGCGTGGTCCTCCTGTGACATGCCCTTGCTCTCGCAAATCTTCCATCAAATTGCGCATGACTAAAGCTTGACCAATTGAATTAGCATCAAAAATACGCCCCGTTGGCGAAAGACAAAGCCCCCCAGACCTTACAACCCGTGCTGCTAAAGGGATATCACTGGTAATAACGATACTCGCCTCATGGACATGTTCTACAATCCAATCATCAGCACTATCAAACCCACCAGAAACAACGATTCTTTCAATGAGTTCTTCGTGGGGAACAGAAAGAAAACGGTTCGCGACAATAAATGTCTTAAGCTGATAACGATTCATAACACGATAAATCTCAGCTTTGACAGGGCAGGCATCTGCATCAACCAATAAAGTAATAGCTGGTCTTATTCCTTGCCCCATCTTTTGGTTTTCATACGATCTAAAGGCTTTTGCATTCATCGAGGAGATTGCCCATAATTGCGATAAAACATTATTGCAGCGTTTATTTCACCTCCCAAAATAAAAATTGCGCTTAATATGTAAAGAAAAATAATGGCAACCATAATAGATGCTAACCCTGCATAGGTCGAAATATAGTCAAACATTGTTAAATATTGTGCAAAAGCAAGAGAAGCCATAAACCATACAAACATTGTCACCACGATTCCTGGTAAAATATCTATAAATTTCCGCTGCCCTGCTGGAAGCCATTTATGAACAATCAAAAGACTGATAAACAAAATAACGACTGCAATTGTATAACGCCATAAACGAATGACCCCAATATATTCAGTCATAAAAAAAGGATGATTTTGCATAATTTTAATCAGCAAAGGTGCTAAAATCAATAAAAAGCTCATCACCACAAGACCAAAAGCTCCAAGGATCACAAAAAACAAACTTTGAAAACGACAAAAAAACCAACTCCGTCGATCAGTCACACGGTAAGCTTTATTCAAGGCCGTACGCAAAGCTTCTATTCCATTAGAAGCAAAATAAGCCGTTCCAATGATAGAAAGCGTCAACACACCTCCTTGATGAAGAGTTAAAACATTGACAATTTCCTGAGATAAAGGTTCTGCAATGACATCAGGCAATAACTGCACCAGCGCTTTAATTTTTTGCGGTGTATAAGTAAAAGCCCCAAGAAAACGAGCAAAAAATGTTCCAAAAATAAAAAAAGGAAAAAATGCCAAAAGACCAGATAGTGCAACATGGCTTGCAAAAGCACTTCCACTATCACGCCAATAATGACTTATTGCATCACCAAAAATACGATAGCTATACCAAAAGATATTTTTCAACAAACCTCAATACTTTCTGGTAATATCCTTTTTTCAGTTATCTCACGTTTTATAAAAACCATCGAGACTTAAAAAACAAACCCTTCTTAGTATAAAGGGCAGCAATTCATGTGGTCAAGCCTCCTCCTATCCAAAAACTGAAAAGCCAACAAATTTTACCAACCAAATGTATTCTGTTTGAAGCGTTTCACATGAGAGCCACCCTCCATTAAAGAACGCAAAAGAATAAAATCGTGAAGCAAAGATATTTCCATGAATGTTTTATCACATTTTAACGCTTAAACTAAAAGAAAATAGACAGAAATGAGCTCTACCTTTACGTCTTTTACATTTACATTGTTCTCAGATAGATTTGTTTTCCCGCTTCAAAAGATCAATCAAACAGAGAAAATATTCCCACCCCAAACTGGCATACAAAAGCTAAAAAATAAACACACTGAATTATCTTAATATTTTTCTCAAACATGTTGCTGCATGTGGTTTGAATATTCATTTACAATTGACAGCAATCGTAGAAACTTTATGAAGAAAACCATATCATAAAATGAAAAATGTACCAGCTACCGATTGGAGAATACCCCCCTGCTTTTATAAAACACTTTGCAAAACAACACCCATAATAGACTCAGATTTGCATTGATTTACAGGCACTCATACAAACCTTTCTCCCTGAAAAACCCTTCGCAAATCCCTTAGGTTATATTTGCGAAAATCGAATTGACGAGAATATAATTCTCGGCTCAATAATGTAAAGAGTAATACTATAGAGGAGTTTTATAGATCTTTACCATTAGCAGTACGAAAGATTATTGAACAAAGCCTTTATCTTTCAAAAAAATGCTTTCATTCTTTTTACAGTCGTGATCCATTTAATAAAGAATTGCATCTCCATTGATATGAAATAAATTGAACTTGAAGCACATTTCTTTTCGCTCTCATTTATGCGTATTTTTTAACCAAAACAACGAGGTCCCCTCGTGAGGGTACAAAAACTATTTTATAGCACAGGATGGGAGATAAAGGTAAGCAGGCACCACTTATCGTCGTGCAAACGATTAAGAACAGCGCCGTACCTTTACCATAACGCACAATTTAAAAGAACAGATATCTGAAGGGGCATGATAAGAATAAGTAAAACAACAGCGAAAAATTCAAAAATCTTTTATTTTACATCCCCTCTTTGAGAAACGCTATGACGCCCAAAATCAGGAGCATCAATTTCCTGTCCCGCCGCAATGATATTACGGCGCACAGCACGCGTACGCGTAAAAAAATTAAACAGTGTTTCACCATCACCCAAACGAATTGCCTGTTCTAAAAAAGCAAGCCCTTCACTAAAACGACCCAACATTTCTAAAATAGCCTCTTTATTATGCAAACAAATATCGCGCCACATAACAGGATCAGAAGATGCCAAACGTGTAAAATCACGAAAACCAGAAGCGGAATAAGCAATCACTTCTGAATTTGTTACTTTTTCTAAATCACTCGCTGTCCCAACAATATTATAGGCAATCAAATGCGGCAAATGCGAAACAATTGCCAAAACAAGATCATGATGCTTAGGCTCCATTTTTTCGACACGTGCCCCACAAGCTTCCCAAAATGCTGTCAATCGTGCTACAGCCGTCGCATCACTCTCCGCAAAAGGCGTTAAAATACACCAGCGATTGATAAACAAATCAGCAAAACCAGCATCCGGACCTGAATATTCCGTTCCAGCAATAGGATGCCCCGGAATAAAATGAACCGTTTTGGGCAATAAAGGCGCCATTTCTGTAATAACCAATTCCTTTGTAGAACCAACATCACTCACAATCGCCCCTGGCTTTAAATGATCATGAATGTTTTTCGCCACCTCTGCACTCGCTCCAACAGGAACAGAGATAATAACGAGATCAGCACCTTCAACAGCCTCTGCATTATCCGTTGTATAAAAATCTCCAAGTTCCAATTCACGCGCTCTTTCCAGTGTTTCTTGACGACGCGTTGCAATAGAAATCTGAGCGGAAAGATTTTTCTTCTTTATCACTCTTGCCAAAGAAGATCCAATCAGACCGATTCCAATGAGTGCTATTCTTTCAAATTGAATATGGGACATCTCTTACCTTTAAAGATTTTTTGCAAATGGCAACAAAAACAATTTTAAAAATCATCATTTTCCTGTTTGTTCGTTCAAGAGTTATGCGCAAAATATTAAAAAACGACAACTTGGTAATAAAGAATAACGCAGTTTATCAATCCTCACCTGTACAAACAAACAACAGATCATTTTTACCTAGAAAATGCAAAAAATACATGACAAAAAATGTAACACCAAGCTTCTAAATTCTCACTTCATTGCTTAATCGCATACAACACATTGATCCATAAAGATAATTACAATATTTTATATTGAAAGAAATCCCTTAAATACTGAAGAATTATTTCATTTTAAGCCTTCTTATGTTGTTATGTCTTTTGCACCTCACACAAAGGGATAGCATATAGATAAAAACACTTAAAAGAAGAAATAAAAAGCCTCATGCTCTCTTAATGCCAAAGATTATCGTAACATTAGAGGCTAGAAAAGGATGTAATGAATACCGATTTACACTTTTGTTAAGCGTAGAAGCGGGAATGTTCAATGAATTGTACTTACGAAAAGCTTTACCGTTGTACCATTCATAAGAACCGTCACGAAATAGGTATAACCGCATTGAAAAATGTTTTTAAGAAAGCGCATGAATTTTTAAAACAAATGTATCTTGTAACATTATGCTTTGCATAAAGAACACCCCCATAGAATTCTATGAGAAAGCCTCATATTCATCACATATTCTCATAAAAAATACCGAATGCGTAAAATTTTATTTGACCCCTTATATCACTAACCACTCATGTGATTTACTTCACTAAAGGTTCTATGAACAAGACTTGCTCTAAATATGAGTATGCACTTGAGAAATCACCGTAAAAGGTGATTTTCCTTCAACTTCTACCTGATAATGCAAGAGCTGTAACTGCTGAAAATGCCTTTGTGCTGTACTGAAAATAAAAAATCATTATATTTTAAAATATGTTAAGCTGCTATTTGGCGTCGTGCAATAATTGTGAGTCCTAACAAAGCTTGACGAATGATAGCTTCACCCAAAAGCGGATTTTTACGGCTTTCTAAAACAGCACTCTGAATTCTTTCCATTGCGTAAGAAATCTGTTCTAACTTCCAATATTTTACAGCTTGTTCAACGTTTTTTTTCCGTTGAAAAAAAATAGGAGGACGCGCTTGAGAAACCACCGTAACAGGTGTTTTTCCTTCAACCTCTACCTGATAACGCAAGAGCTGTAACTGCTGAAAATGCCTTTGTGCTGTACTTAAAATAAAAAAAAGCGCCCCCTGCAATGCTGCATGTCGGTTAAAATGCGCTTCAAAGCCTGATATATCGCCCAATAAAAGAGCATCAATAATTTCATCTTGAGAAAGAGCACTTACATCACTTACAATAGCTTTCACATCTTCAAGAGTAATATGAACATTTAAAGCGTAAAGACAAAGCTTCTCTAATTCACCGCGTGATACAAGACGATCTACCCCTAAACTTTCATGCAACCATCTACGTGCATCCAAAGAAAGAGTCTTCTTAAACTGCCCTAAAACCTCATCAATCAAACCGTCAAGAGAACGCATATCATCGGCAAAACAGGGCAGAGCCATTGCATTTGCTGCCGTTTCAATAACATTGCGCAACCCTGTTCCTTTTTTTAAATCCCCTGCCTCAATGAGAATAAAACTTTTTTCTGGTGGTTTCTCAATTAAAAGCTTCAAGGCTGCAAGAAAACCTTTTTGGTTAGCAGCATGAGAAATCCATATCAAACGATCTCCCCCAAAAAGCGAAAAAGTACGCGCTTCATTTTCCAAACATGCGGGATCTTTATCAATGTCAGCAGCATCCAAACGAATTGTCGAAAATGGATCTTCTATTGCGACTTTTGTGAGCTTCGCAAAACGTTGGGCACGTTCACAAATAAGACCACGATCTGGCCCATAAATGAGAACAATAGGAAAAGCACGTGAGAAACGCGTTAGAAACTGATCAACCTCATGTGCTTTTTTCTGAGCCACACTATTAATCCATTAACAGTTCATCATCATCAAGAACTTCCCCGCGCACTTTCTGAAACATACCAATTAAATCATTGACATCCAAGCCCTTACGCTCTTCATGACAGACATCTAAAATCACTTTTCCACCATGCAACATCAATGTGCGATCGCCATAATCAAGAGCCTGACGCATAGAATGGGTTACCATAATAGTCGTTAATTTTTTCTCTTCAACGATTTTTTCAGTCAACCGCATTACAAAATCAGCCATTCTAGGATCAAGTGCTGAGGTATGTTCATCAAGTAATAAAACATCCGCATGAGCTAATGTTGCCATCACAAGACAAACGGCTTGGCGTTGTCCACCGGATAAACTGTCCATAGGATTGTGAATATATGCTTCAAGACCAATGCCTAATTGAGCAATTTTCTCTCGAAAAAATTGCCTTTTTTCATGGTTTAAAGCTGAACGCAAACTACGACGATTTCCCCGAAGAGCAGCAAGAGCCAAATTTTCTTCAATTGTTAAAGAACCACAACTTCCCTTTAACGAATCTTGAAAAACACAAGCAACCCTTCCAGCACGTTCGCTAACGGATTGCCTGGAAACATTTTGTCCATTGATAACCACTTTCCCCGTCGAGGGAAGCGTTGCCCCCGCCAAAACACTAAGCAACGTTGACTTACCCGCACCATTTGAACCGATAACCGTAACAAAGCTACCCTGATCAATTTTGAGGTTAATATCAATTAAAGCCTGTTTTTCCAAAGGCGTTTGCGGTTTAAATGTAACCCCCACATGAAAAAACTCAATCACGTTTACGCCTCCTCCAATAGCGTGGCACAATAAGAGTTAACACAACCAACAGTGAAGTAATCAACTGAAGATCTGTCGACGTATCAATACCAATTCCATTGGCTTCAAATGCAAATTGCACCGCCACACGATAAAGCACAGACCCCACAATACAACTGATTATAATCCAAAAAATATTGCGCGTCCGAAAGAGCGTTTCACCAATAATCACGGCAGCCAACCCGAAAACAATTGTACCAATTCCACCAGTAATATCCGTTGCGATAGCAGTTTGAATATAAAGAGAACCACCAAGTGCAACGCAGGCATTGGAAAGCCCCATACCAAAATAAATCAATGCTGATGTATGAACACCTTGAGCGGTCGCCATGCGTGGATTAGCTCCCATTGCGCGCATAGCAAGACCAATTTCACTTTCCAAAAAGCGCCAGATAAAAAATGCCACAACCAGCAATACAGTACCAACAAAAAGAGGGCGCACAAAGATATCGGACAACCCAAACAGATTATAAAAGGGCGTTAACGCCGTATCAGCAAGCGCTAAATTAACATTAGACCCTCCCATAATTCCCATAATACGAAGGTTAACCGTATAAAGCGCTGACATTGTCAAAATAGAAGCCAAAAGATTCAAAATACCAAAACGCAAATTCAATAGAGCTGTTAATAAACCAGCAGCCATACCAGCACAAAAAGCGCATGCCATAGCTGTCCATGGGTTAAAACCTAAAATAATCAAAACGCCACAGACACAGGACCCAAGAAGAAACGAGCCATCAACTGTTAAATCAGGAAAGTCTAAAACGCGAAATGAGAGATAAACCCCTATAGCAACAAACGCGTAAATAAGGCCTAATTCCACAGCACCAGAAAACGCAAATATATTCATGTAAAGACAATCTCCATGAAAACTTAACGGTTTTTATTGTATCAACACCCTATCAACAAAAGTTATTGAATCACTTTTGTCGCACGATCAATAACCGCCTGCGGAATAACAATCCCTGCTTTTTTGGCTGCTTTCATATCAATTCGAATGTCATTATTAGCCGCCTGCACAACATCAATATCACCAGGCTTTTCACCTTTTAGAATACGCACAACCAACTTCCCAGCATCAACCCCTACATCATAGAAATTCACACCTTGCGTCATAAAAGGACCGCGTCCAATAGAATTAGCATCAACAGTAAACACAGGCACATTTGCTTCCTGCGTGACCTTTACAGCACCCTCTAAAACAGAAAGAACTGTATTATCAGCGGGAATAAAAATGATATCTACCTTACCGATTAAAGCCCGTGTTGCCGCCTGAACATCTGAAGGCTTTGGTGCCGATGAAGGAATGATTTCAATTCCAGCTTTTTTTGCCGCATCCTTTAACACTTTAAGTGTTGAAACAGAATTAGCTTCAGAAGCATTATAAAGATAACCAATTTTTTTCAAATCTGGTTTTACTTCGTGCAAAAGTTTAACACTTTCTGCAACATCTATACGATCAGAACTCCCCGTCATATTACCACCAGGCTTGGTAAGCGAAGAAACGATTTTAGCTCCGATAGGATCAGAAATCGCTGCAAAGACGATAGGAATTGTTTTGGTTGCCGCAAGCATTGTTTGTGCTGAAGGCGTGGTAATCGCCACAATAACATCAGGTTTATCACCAACAAATTTACGTGCAATTTGCGTTGCTGTTGAAATATTGCCCTGCGCTGATAAAAAGGTCAGTTGAAAGTTTTCACCTTGCTTATAACCATTTTCTGCAAGAACATCTTCCACACCTTTACGAACAGTATCCGCAGCAGGATGGACCATAATTTGTGTTAAAGCAACTTTAACGCGTTTAACTTGATCATCCGCTTTTGCAACACTGTTCACCATAAAAACAGCAGCAATGATAACCCCTAATATATTTATTCTCTTCAACATGATACTCTACCCCTCTGCATGCAAAAATTAAAAAAGGAACAGTTTATTACTGAAGAATCTTCTAAAATCAATCTTTATTTCATTTTATCGAAACATAGACAAAATAAATCAAAGTGAAATGATATTTTTTTGTTGCAATTCGCAGAAGCCTACGCCATACAAGCAAAGTATATATCGAATCGGTGAGCGGGTGTAGCTCAGGGGTAGAGCACAACCTTGCCAAGGTTGGGGTCGTGGGTTCGAATCCCATCGCCCGCTCCATTGAATTTTGATTGATTCGTTCTTGTGTGGATGTAGTTTGCGGGGCGGTCTTTGTGGCTTGTCAGCAAGTTTTACACAATTTGACAGCAGGTTTTGCGTCAATGTAGCTTGCCAGCGTGTTTTGTATATTTTGACACTATGTTTTGTACCAATTTATTTTCTTTTAGATGATTTTAAGAGGTTCTCAAAGGGTCTTCAAAGACCTTTCAAAGATTGTTTAAATCCCTTTAATAGATCTTTTTCTCTTCTCCTAAATATCACAATTGGTAATGATGAGTTCCTTTGCCGGAATCGCATTATTTGACAAATTACAGGAATAAATTGTTCTTACCTCTTTTATATGGAATTGACTGAAGGTTTTTCGAATCTCTGGCACATCATTGAGAGAGAGAAGAAACTTCCCCTTTAATTGTGCAAGCAGCATAGACATCGTCTGGTAATCCTCCCGCTTAAACAAGTCCTTGCCATAATAATCCTCAACACCAAAATAAGGTGGATCAAGATAAAACAAGGTATTTGGCCGGTCATAACGCACAATAAAATCAGACCAATCTAAATGTTCAATGATAACTCTCGCTAAACGGCGGTAAATAAGCTTTAATATACCTTCAAGTTTGAAGGGATTAAACCGTGCACACCGGTCTGTCTCAACTCTAAACGTACGCTCTGCTACTTTCCCACTAAAACTTAAACGCTGCAAATATAAAAACCGCAAAGCCCGTTCTAAATCCGTAAGCGTTTCTGGATTTTGTGTCTGTAAGCGTTCAAACGTCTCACGGCTGCTTATTTGAAACGCTAACAGTTCTATAAAAGGGTGATAATGGCGTTGTAACACCCGAAAAAAATTCACCACATCTCCTGAAAAATCATTGATAATTTCAGTTGATGGTATCAGTTTCCGTCTAAAGAATATTCCACCCATACCAACGAAAGGCTCGGCATAAATGCTATGTGGAATATCTTCAATGATTTTGACAATGGTTTTGGCTAATCTTCTTTTGCCCCCAATATAAGCAGCAGCTGGTGAAATAGGTTCAACAGATTTTAATTTTTCCTTATGAAGTATATCCATTATTTTTTAACACTCTTTCATCTATGTTAACCGTCTTCTCATTGCTTTAAGTGATAAGAAGTAGCTGTGATGTTAAGTTAAGTTGCATCGGACGGGGTTGTCGCAAAACTTTCTCCCGTTGCCTGGGTGACCAGCCCAGCCTCTATTTTTGTTCCTTTCCTTGATTTGGTGCCTCAAAGGTAATTTCTGTTGTGTAACCGCTTTGTTTTTCATAGCGGTGGGTGACGGTAGCGGCTTTCCATGACCCATTAATTTCTTTACGGAACCCTTGAAGCAGCAGCGGTTGATCCGCCATGATTTCAGGGCGTCCCGCAAGAGTTAAGGAGCCACTGCCTACAGCACGGCATAAGCGATCCGACTCGGAGGCAGCCGCCGCTTGTGCTTCTTCTTGACTTGGATAACAACTGCGCAGACGACGTACGGGACCAGTAAACCCTGTTTGATGCTTGACTTGGCATTGTTGCCCTTTTGCGCGATCAAAATAAGAAGTTTCGATGGTGCCGTATTGGGTGCGCGGCTCTAGGGTGAATTCCCAGCTGGAACAGTCATGCTTATGGATGTCGAGTGCTGGTAAATTATCCCCGCTTAAAAATAAAAACTTATGGTCTTTGATTAAAAAACGCGCCCGCATGCGGTCCGCAAGGCGGGTTAAAAAGTCAACCGCCGATTGATCGGTGCGCACCACATAAGGCAAGGTTTGTTTGGTAAATTGTGGACTGACCTTTGCTTGATAACCATGGCGTTTGGCAAGGGCCTCAACAATCTCAGCAATGGTTTTGTGGTCAAAATGTTCACTCGCCTGTTCTTTAAGTTCTTTGCGCATCGAGGCACTTTTGCCACAAAGGCGTAAAATCTCTCCATCACTGCCCCCAATACTCACCACCGACTCAACAACAAAACGCCCCATAAAGGCACGGATGCTGTTTTGATAGCCAAAGGTGACATGGAGTGCGCTGTTACTGGAGGGAATCTCTAAATCATTGCCACTATCATCAAACTCCGCTTCAAATGTATCGGCTTCATTGCCCACATGATCGGTAATGGTTGCCGTTAAAAGACGCTGGTAAAAAACCTCATGGACAAGATTCTCCCCCACCCTCACCTCAATAAAAGGATGTGTGCGCATTAATCCCATAGCCTTTTGACCACGCTGTTCTTTTCACATGATAAAAATTCAGGCAGAATGACCTTTAAGCCCCGCGGCAACAGAGCACCATACCCTGCAATACCTGGATTGGCTTGCAAAGTAGCTTCACAATAACCTTTGATCGCTCCAACTTGAGAACGGTCTCCTAATACAGCCATAGCATGTTGAAAGCAGATTAGATCAAGACTCATATCCTCTAGCTCTACCACGAGATGCTTTTCTGGTATCTTCATGGCGTTTCTCCTCCTTGGGAATATTGATCATATCCCTCTTGGTATTGTCCTTGCGGTTTTCCACCATCGAAAAACGGTAACAAGCTAATGGCATAGCGAATACGCCCCGATTGACCAGAGCGACTGATGTAATCATGGTCTTTCGTGACACTGGTGATCACTACAGATCCATGGAGAATGGCACTATAGCCGTTGTCACTCATCCAACGAATCATCTGAACGGGCTTGGCTGCACGAATGGTTCTGGTGATGGCATCTATCGCTACCCGGTCCCCAAACTCTTCTGGAAACAACACCCCGTGGATGGTTTTGGGATCATTGCCATAGCCGGTAAATTGCAAACCAGGAGCCTCACCAAAACGCTCTAAGCAAACCCAGGAGGCAGAGAACTCTTCCTCAAACGATTGGAAATTAAGCCAGTCTACATAAAAGAGATGTGGACCTAACATCAGCAAAGGATCTCTCATAGACGCCCTCCCATTGATTGTATCCCTTCCAGCACGTCATTTCTTTCGAAACGTATCATTGCATCTCTCCTACCATTGCGCCATCCTAGCACTTCATCCCTCCCCTCATTGTGTTCTTTCCAGCACGTCGTCTCTTCCCTTATTCTGTCGTCCTTATCATTCTGTGCCACCATGCAGCGCATTGGCGCGTGCCCGTTGCAAAGCATGAGCAACCGCACGACCGGTGGCCATGGGGTCACGCGCCCCATTAACATGCACTGTGACATTTTGATTGTGGGTGATGGGGGAACGGTCTTTGTCTCTTGGTTCTCTGGCAGATGAATTTACAGGAGAAGCCCCCGCAAATTGTACTATGGGTTGGATGGACGTTTTGCCTCCTAAAAAACTTGGCAAAAAATCTCTTACATCAATCGACCCAATCCACCCCTTTATGCGGTGAGGTAAAGATTTACAATAATCCATCAATTGTGAGATGGACGACATAAAACCATCAACAATCCAACTCGCTAAATCTTCACCGGCTTGTTCCATACCAACCTTGGCACTCTCTGTGAGCTTTTCGCGGACAAAAAAGCTTCCCAACCATTGCCAAAAGTTGGAAAAGCTTTGTTTAACACCCTCCCACAAACCAGCAAAGCTTTGAGAAACAGAGGAAAGTCCTTGTTTAAACTTTTGCCAATGGGAAGAGAGATCAAAAGCAGCAGCAATGATATTTTTCCATTTGGTGATGGTTGCCGTATCGGCACCAAAAAAACGCATAACGGCTTCAAAGGCTTGGCCCCAAGCCCGTGTTATCCCCCGTGCAAAACCTTTGACAAAAGAAGAAAAACGATCCCAATATTTCCACAAAGCAAAACCAGCAGCAAGGATGACAGCCACAACAGCAGCAATGAGAGCCCCTATTGGGGTAAAAATCCCCCCCACAACAGAGGCAATAGCTGCCCCAACCACTTCGATGACTGTCCCAATAAAGCCAAAAGAGGCAGAAAATGCCGCACCTGAAACGGCTATCCCCCGTAAAGCCCCCACAAGTAAAGTCATGGGGCGAAGAAGACGCAGCGCACTCCCACCAAGCCCTGCTGCCATTAAACCCAATGAGCGCCCTGAAGCGACTAATCCGCGCCAACTTGCCTTCAGCGTGCGGCTCACAACCCTCATCTTGATAAAAGAGCCCATCAATTGAAGAAGCCCAAGGCGGGTTCCCGCCATGGTAAAACGTACAACCCGCAAAGCAATATTAAAAGCCATCAGGGCGGCAATGGTTTTGATGATCACACCGGTTAAAACAGGGTGTTCATTAGCCCACGCCATCAAACCATTGACAAATCCCCCAACACTTTCCATGAGACTGTTGAGAGGAGGCAGGAGCACTTCACCAATGGTGATCCCTAAAGCCACAATACGGTTTTGCAACAGTTCAAATTGCCGCATGGCACCGGTTGCTTGTTTATCGGCTTCTTGTTCTACAGAGCCTTTAAAGACTTGTGGATCTTTCACATAATCTAAAGCTTGCCCTAACAATTGGGGGTTCCCCACCAATTTGGCAAAATCACCGGTAAACTCCCGCCCTGCAATGGCAATCAGAGAGCGCATCCCTTGTTCAGATTTGCCCAACACATTAAAAAAGCGCACCAAGGTACCGGTGGCATCTTTCTCCAAATCTTCCATGAATTTCTGGCGTGAGAGCCCAATATTGCTAAAGGCATCTTCAATATGTTTGCCTCCTGCTTGAATGCGCGCACTCATCGTATTAAAACCACGCGCCGCACTCTCTGGAACAATCCCAGCAGAAATCATCGCTGTACCAAATGCCGCGGTTTCGCGCGCTGTCAACTTAAACATAGTGGCTGCACCGGTGGCACGATTGGTAAAATCAGACACCTCACTGGCCTTTGCTGCCATGTGGTTAGAGAGATGGTTGATGGCATCCCCTAGATCTTCAATACCTTCCTGATTAAGCTTAAAGACATTGCGCAATTTGGCAAAGCGTTCCCCAATCTGATCCCCTGTCATATCAAAAGCAACAGCCGCTTTGGCCGCATAAATGCTAAAAGCCTCGAGATCTTGTTCACCAATGCCTGCTTGGCTAGCACTGGTCATCAATTCTAAGACTTCACGGGCAGCCAAAGGGATCTTTGTAGAGGTTTCCAAAGCAAAACGGCGCAATTCTTTTAAACGATCAAGGGGAGCATCCAGAACCTTTTCCAAGCCCTTCATTGATTGATCAAATTGCATGGCTTTATAAAGAGGGGCAATCAAGGTTGCGGTTTGCGCAATCGCCCCCACCATGCGCCCACGCGCATGGATAAAAGCATTTTCTGCATGGGCTGTGGCTTCCTTAAGATGCTCAGGGTCAAACCACCCTTTAAAATGTTTTCGTGTCTGGTTTTGGAAATGCGCAACATCTAAACTAAAGGCTCTTAAGTCTCGCTTGGCAGAAGCGATCCCCTCTTGCAGATGATTAACAAAACGCACAACAAGGGAAACATCCATGATTGCATCTTATCCTAACATTTGGCTTTCATATTCTTGTTGTTTAAGGCGCGCGAGTTCTTCTCGATAAGCAATCACATCAAGCCAATCCATCTGGTTAATCTCTGAAGGCGCCCAGTGATAATAAAGGGCTAGTTCTGCTCCAAATTGTCTGGCAGAGAGGATTGGCGTGTGGGAAAAAAAGCAAAAAATGCCTTCAACACTGCCATAATATCGATAACATCAAGACGATTAATGAGTTCAACAGATTCATGAGACATATCGGCTAAAAGCACGGCTATTCCTTCCATCGCCTCATGGGTAAGCAATGCCTCACAAACTTTAAGAATGAGCACATCATTGCTCAATGTTGTTTTATCCTCTTCTAAGCCAAGCAGAACAAGCTTTGCCAACTGCGGTCCAATCAACACGGCTAATTGGCGTGCTTGCTTGAAGTTTGGGCGATAAAAGGTCAATTTGTGCCGTGTCAATTCTTTGCCATCACTCTCCTTATAAACAAGGGGAACTTGGAGCTCTACATCAAGGCTGGTTTGTAAACTTGTCATGATCAATTCCTATAAATTGAGAATAGAGCGGCGCCGTTCACCAATCTCTTGTCCATTGCGCACAAGCCAACCGCCCCGTTTAAAAGAAAAGCGGTGTAAAACAGAACCATCCCAAAATTCCGTATAGTCCCAAATATTTTTGATCTCGCAATCATAGCCTGTGGCTTTTCCTGCCGTTAAGCCTTCGCTATCCACCTTGACCAACCGCCCTGTCACATCAATGGAATGTTCATGCTCGCGTCCATCTTCTTCAGACACCACATGTTTTTTGCCGGTAAATTTATGACGAAGACCAGGAGGACCACCAAAGATACCAATCACTTCAGGGGTGTGGCTGCGGATTTTCATTTGCAAATTTAATGCTTTGACACCAAGACCGCTCACATCAATTTGCATATCAGAGCCCCCTGGTTGATAGGTTTCTGTGATTTCTTCTAACGTAGGCAATTTGAGGGTTTCAAGATCAAGATGGAGATTGACATCATCATCAACAATCAGGGTAAAACCACGAACAATTCTTAAAGTCATATGTCACTCCTTGCTGCTTTGCGATACCCCTCTAGCGTATCACCAAAAGCATATGTCATTTTCTTTTGGATATCTTGCGCCAGCCGATTAAAGTAAGCACCATTGCGCCGGCTGCCAAAGCTTAAATCTTCGAGAGGGGGCACTTCTTCTGCATCAAATTCCACCCGCAATTTGCCAAGTTGTAAATTGCTGTTTGAATTTAAATCCCGATCAAACCAAACCCGCCCACCAAGCAGTGCACCGCGTGCAATCATATCATCAAGAAAGCTGGTCAAAGAGCGGGTAATGGCAATAACATGTTGACCGGTGAGATTCTCATCATTAGCCCAAGGGCGTAAATTGTTCATGATGGTTTTTTCCAGTGCCGCACGGGTGCGCACCACATTGACAAAACGCCAAAGCGGATCACTGGAGGTGGTATGATTGCCCCATAAAATGCGCCCATTGGAAGCTACTTCTCCCTGCCCATTTTGACTAAGGCGCGCGGGAATAAAGGTCGCAATATCGGCTTTATTGAGACGGTTTGCCTCATGATCAATTTCCCCATCAAAATAGCTAATGGGGCGTGCTGTCCCTAAAATACCATGCACATCTTGATTGGAGGGAGACCAGAAAACACCGCCCCTTTGCTTGTCACGTTTGATAAACATGGCGGCGGCAAAAGGACTTGCGGGTTTTATACTCACACCTCCCTCACGATTTGCCACCCGTACAAAGGGATCAATCAGATAACAAAAGCGTGAGGAAAAATCTGCACGATAGGCAAGGCTTTCTTGCGTATTTTTACCCCCCGTATCAAACACAGCAATGGCTTGTAGCTTTTCTGCCACCTGTTCCAAAGCATCTGCCACAGGGTTTTTGCCATTATCAAGGCGCCCTGCACTATAAGCTGGTGCAAGTAAAATTCCAGGTTCCACCCCCAAATGCCCCCGCGCATGAGCCAAGGCATGCACACCGGTCAAGTGAGTATTTGATCCCACCATTTCAGCTTGTGTCTCAGCAATGGTTGACTTTTCTTCCACCCGCACAAGGATCACTTGTGCCTCAATCCCTTGCGCGCGCACGGCATTGATAACATCAAGAGCTGTGCCCCGTGTCCCAAGCTTTTGGATTTTGTCTGTCTCATGGGTGAAGACCAACACGGGCTCGTTAAGGGGAAAAACTTGGTTGTCAGCATCAGGGGCTGTAACAACCGCCCCAAGGGCGGTTTGGCTAAACATCTCTAAGGGCCGAGAAGCTTGACCATCCTCAATGAGGCGGATACCATGATTAAATTCTATTGCCATTTTGCTCTCCAAATCAATGGAGAGACCATAACAACAAGAGCTCCCTTTCATAAGTCTGACACTGTCAGTCAAAAAAGCCCTTTAAAAGGGCTTTGAAAGAGATTTTAAAAACATATCAAGCATCATTACACTATTGTTTGAGTGTCTAAGCTTCTTCACCTTTTTCTTGTGATTTATGCCTAGGCTCTGCCATTGTGTCTTTATCCACCACGGGAGGAGAGAACACTCCGTCTTTGTAAGTCCAGCCGATTTGTGCTTCACTTGAGCGGATAGCTTCACCATCAAAGGCATGGACATAATTCTCAGATGCGACAATAATATTCGTTACTACACCATTTTCAACAACTGCATATTTCATGAAAAACTCCTATATAAAAAATCTCAACAATATTGCGCCATTTCCACCGTCACCACTGTTGTAATTTGCTGCATCCTTTCCAGGAAAATAACCGCCACCACCACCACCTGCATCAGCTTGGTTATGGCCACCTTTACCACCTTTACCACCTTTGTCACTTTCACCACCACAGCCACCATTACCATTATTAGATCCCCCGCCGCCGCCTCCACCTCCAAAAAGAGAACTTCCACCCGAGTAGCTTCCGCCATCTCCACCATCACCGCCAGAAAAAATAAAGTTTTTAATGCTTGTGTAACCTCCTCTTCCTCCTTTTCCTACTGTTTCGGTAACTCCACTACCATTAGAGCCTATACTCCCACCATTGGCGATGAGAACCCCTTCAATAATCGTGGCACCACCATTACCATTTTTACCACCACCACCAATTTGAATATTTTTTGCTTTTCTAAGCTGAGATCCTTTGATTTTAACGCGTACACATTGCCCTCCACCGCCTCCACCTCCACCATAATAGGTGTATGTGATACGACCGTTATAAGTAGTTTTTAACCGGACTCCAGTCCCTCCACTGCCTCCACCTCCCCATGCCCATATTTCTACCTCTGTGTCATCAGTGACATCTGCGGGAAATGGAAGTGTACCACTTTCTGTAATGAGAATTTCAACCGGTTTTTTGACTAATGAAGCTATTAATTTATCTATTTCTGATTTCGTATAAACAACATCACCATCCACTTTAAGCGGTCCTTTCAACGTGCTTCCCGTTGTGCTTAAACTTGTCACCGTTTCACCATTATGAATAAGGCTAAACGGCGAATTATCCAAAAGTTCTAAGCCACCACTCATGGTGACTTTGCTGGTAAATTTATTGTAATTTTTCCATTCATTTGGGCTTGTGAGGCGCCCATAACTTGTTAGATCTTGATTAATCTTAGCTCTAAAATCATCAAGCCCCACGATATCTTCGGTTTTATGCTGGTGCGCGCCTAACAGGGAGACAGCACTACCAAAGGTAAAATTGTTGTTGCTTGATTTATAGAGAACATAATTATTTGCTGCATCTTTTGCCCCCTCGATATCGCTTAAATCAGCAAATGAGAAAGTTTTATCGGCTGCCATCTTGCCATTGAGAGTGCTTTCTAGATCTGTGATTTCACTTATGGTATGCGTGTGTTGTAAAGGCGCTTTTTCGTCTATTTTTTCCTCAACAGCCACAAGCGCTTGATCAAGTTTATTGAGGTTTTCACGCAAAATAGGGAATTCAGAACTGATAAAACGCCCTTCTTGTGGCAATTCCATGTCGAGTTTTTTGGTTTTTGTCATCTCTTATTCTCCCATCATATGATGCCGGCGCCAAAATCACACACCATGGAACGCGCCGCCGGTCCACCGGTAAGGGTGAGTTTAAGGCGTGCTTGTTTGGCTGTTTTGTCACCACTAATAAATTTGCGCTCTGTCCAGAGAGGCTCCGATAACTGTTCTGTTTCATCGAGTTTCAAAGGGACAAACGCCCCATCATCCAGTTGCATCTCGAGGGTGAAAGAGGAACCGCCCGGCAAGAAGGTTTTGATATAGCTGGTCAATCTTGCCTTTTCCCCAAAGGCAAAAGCCCGCGTGATATAAGTTGCTGTTTTATGAATCTTTCCTGCAATCAACTGAACCGGGGCAAATAACACCGGAGAGAGTTTCTCTGTGCCTTTAAGAATGGCGCGAAGCTTGACCTTTTCACTGATATATTCGCTAAGGCTTAGCAATTGAAAGGGTAGCAGTTGGTAAACCGTGCCGTTGTTGCGTTCAATTTCAAAGATGACAGAGCAATCGCTTGAAGGCAATTCTACCGCTGCACGCACTTGCAAATCAGAACAATCCACAAGATCAAAGGTGCCTAAATCAACCATCTTTTCTGTTTGCCTGTAGCGTGCAGCCAACACCCGAAAGGCTAATGCTTCATCTTGATGGGCGCTCCAGCTTTGTGCATTGACAGAAGAAAAGCGCGGACCCGTCACATAGGGGTGGCTTGAGACATATCTTTGGCTGTCTTTATCAAAATCCCCAAGTTTAGCCAGTGATACGGAATGATCCGCATCATCGGTTTTAATGACAAAGGCGGTCAGACGGTCATCAGGGACGGTTAAGGGTACATCATAGCGTGCGCTAGCCCAGCCGGTTTTGGCACCCTTCATGGAATAAGATGTTTGGGCTTGAATATCAGCGGTCGGATAACCGTTTTCGGTGGTGACCAAATCAATCACCAGATCATGGGCTTGATTGCCTATTTTACAAAGATGGAAATCAATCCCCGTGATTTGCCGTGTTTCATCAGGGGTAAAGACTTGGGCTTGCGGGTCTACTTGTGTCCATATTTTCACCGTGGTGGTACGTCGCATCACCTTTACATCAATCACCCCTTGACCGGTAAAAAGCCCTGTTGCAACGGTGCCCCCTCTGCCTCGTGCAATCACATTCTTTGTACCAGCCGTAATATTCGCAGGAATGCTAAAGATGCCTTCAAGGGTGCCTTTGCTATCGGCAACAAGGCGGCTGTTGGGTAAGACATCCACACCATCAAAGGTAAGGCTTTCCAAGATTTCACCACGACCAAAGCCTTCAATCTTAAAATTCAGCTTAATTTGTCTTAAAAAATCGATTTGCTCTCGAGTCTCATTGATGAGGTCATCACGTACTTCCGTGTTACGGATAGTTCTCCCGCGATTCCATCCCATATTGAGTTGATTGGTGACACTTGAGAGCCAATCGGTGCGCTGTTCATGCCAAAAATCTGTTGCGGGGGTAAGGGAGACAGTCCCGGGGAGAGGTGCAAAATTTTGATAGGGGTTGATCTTTTCGCAAGCCGTAGTCAATTCTTGCGCAATGATCACTTCATTGGTCCAGTCAAGTGTGACAGGGGCGTTCAGGGGGGCAGTATAAAAGGTTGGATCAATGGCAAGCTGTAAAATGCCATGACCAATAGCCCCTGTTTGGGGAAACCCTTCATCGCGATAACTGTCATCGAGAAAAGGGTCTGCAAACATGCCTTTTTTGGCAACAGGCTCTTTAGAGTCAACATTGCTTTTAATGCGCTCTAATTGCATGAGGCGGTCAAGAGAGAGCACCCGTTGAAAATAACGCCACATCTCATCATAAGGGGCAACACGCGTGCCATCATTAGCCACTTGGGGGGTGCTAAGCCAATTGTTGGTAATGGTAGCAAGGGAGAGCACATCATCCGGGACACTGGGAGCCATGGGTTGGTCTGCCGAGACGCCTTTGATATAGACAACATTGCCTCCTGTGTTGAGACCAATACGGTCAATGCGGGGGAGTTTATAAGTGTAGCTTACAATGATATCACCTCCCTCAGCCCCTCCTGAGACGGTGATTTCCTGCGCTGTTACTTTATCCGCTTTTATGCTCGCGCGGTATCGATAGGTCACTTTATAACTACTGCCGGGGAGTGGTTCATCGCCCATGGGCGCCCAATCAATGGTGTCTCCGGTTTTTTTGAAATCCTTGCCTTCTTTAAATTCCTTGGTTCCTTGAACAATTTTGATAAAAGCGGTGATACTTTTGTCCGCCACCCCATCACGCCCGGAGGCAACTGCACCGCGAGTGATTGTCACGGTTTTTTCTTTCGTCAACAAAAGGGAATGAACAGCGGCAATGGGGGTATAATAGGTTTTAAAGGTAAAGCTTGTCTTGCCCTTTGGAGGTGCAAAAATATGGGTTTCACTAGGAACGGCACTTGTCGAAAAGTCCTCGAGTTCTTCATAGCGCAAAGCAGCCAAGCGCTTGCGTTTGAAACCATTGATATTGGCTTCTCCCTCTTGAATACTGAACACTTGCTTTTGTCCCTCTTGCCCCAAAGCTGTGACACGGCATCCCCCCACGATATAGTGTCCATGGGAGCGATCATACGTCGCAATGGCTTGCATAGCGGGTTCAAGTAATGAGGGGGATTTTTGATCAATCAAAACACCATCTTGCAAGATATAGACCGGAAAAAAAGTCCCTTTCTGGTCATCATCTTTGAGAGCCCAGACAAGTTTTGCGACCTCGCGTGCCGCACCTCCTTCTCCTTCTGCCAAGGACCCTGTAACTTGTCCTAACAGTTCTGGATCATCCTCATAGGTCACCCATTTCTTTTGCAACTTTACACCGATTTCCACGCGCCCCATCATGGAAATATTCGTGAGAACAGCATTTGAGACGGGAAAGATATCGCCTGCAATATAAATCTTACCCTCCGTTAAGGTAACGGTCTTTGTGTCTTTGTTGACAAAGGCATCTGCTCGTTCAACGCGGTCTCCTTCTTGTGCCACAAGGCGCCCCAAACGGTCATGACGCCCCCTGATGATGGTTTGCATTTCATTGAGTTCACCACCTTGAAGAAAAGAGCGCCTGCCATAAAACACCACGCTTTGTTGTTCATCTTTGCCGACCGATCTATCAATTGCAAAGGGTAGTCCGCTTTCATGTTTCATGTTAAAACCTCAATAAAATCTTGAATTGTTCGCGAACATCGGCACGCAAAGGAATATTAATGGGCGTTTTGAGTATCTCGACACCGCCATTGAGTTCATCAGGCTCCAACCAAAGCTTGCCAACCGCTATGTTTTCTGCGGGGGTAGCGTGAACGAGAATGGAAACAAAAGCTGCTTGTTTCCCGTCAACATCGTGAAAGTCTGTACGGGCAGCAAGAAACAACAGAGTGCCTGTTGGGGAGGGATTAAATCTGTTTCCGCAATGGTTGTAAACACCCTCTAAAACCTGTTCGACAGGCGCTACAGCATAGCATCTGCGATACCCAATCACACCATCTTGGCTGTCTCTTAACACGAGATAAAGCGTGCGACCATGAAACCACTCTGCCATAAGGATATCGCGTTCATGTTTTTTAACCGAACACCAAGGAAAATTTGCCAAATCCCAAGGGTAATCGATTTGGTTCCAGCTTAATTCCTCGTCAAAGTCATCAATCCAGTTGCCAATAAGCTTGCCTTCTTGTTTTGTGAGCGTGTGATTAATTTCTGTGGTGCGTCCAAAGGAAAACAGAGTGTCACGAGCTGTTAAGCGCACGCCACTTTCAAAATCCAGCATGCTGTCATCAAGGCGTGACATATCGCCTTCTATAGCTCCCACATCATAACCATAGGTCCCACGGCGAAAATCAGAGCGAAAGCTTTTGGAAAGGTCGACAATGGCTTCAATGGCTTCAAGGCTGCTTTGTTCAGGCAATTGATCAAAATCAAGTTGAAAGGAATTCCACCATGCACGCCCTGACCATGCGGGTGTAAAGTGTGCAGAAAGCTCTAACCATTGAAGTCCCAACTCAATGGCTGCAACAGAACCACGCAAGCGCTGCCATGCAAGCCCTTGGTCAATCAGATCATAAGAATTCGAGAAATAAGGCGTGAGTTCTTGTAAACCATATTCATCAATGAGAGAGGGCAACCAAGATGGAGGGCGCGTGATTAATTTGGCACGAGAAATATCTTCGAGTGCCCTTTTTACTTGAACATCAACAGCCATTGCATCAGCAAGGCAGCGTTCAAACAAGCTTGAATTTGGCGGCAATAACAACGAGACCATCAATAAGCGTGCCCCCGTAATGATAAGGCAATTTCCCCTAGTGCTATCGCCTCATGAGGGGCGACCAGAATATCCTTGCACGGTTGCGTTATCTCCACATGATGCACACCCTCAACCATCAGGCGACTGAGTATCCAACTTAAAGAGAGATCACGCCCTAGTCTCCATGTACGCGCCCACTCTTCTCTCAAATTCTGCTCTGCCTTTTCTAAAACAAGAAAACCTTCATGAGGCAACAACCAAAGATCAGCCGAAATATCGATCACCCGCTGCACGGCACTTTTGACCAAGAGAGTATCATTGGTCATTTTTACCTGTTCTTCATCAAGGGCTGCTTGCACCTTGGCAATCAAAGCCTCATCAGCCACCCCTGATGGGCTGTCACTAAAAAGCGCCACATGAATGAGCGGGCTTTTACCCTCACGATAAACAAAAGCATCTTTGACATGGATATCGCTGGAGAGGGCAAAATATTGGTAGCGGGGCACTGTGCCCCCTGTGGAATGCCCTTGCCTATTTAAGCGAATGCGGCGGCGAAACCGCGCATCATCTTCATCTAAAAGGCGCGTAACCCCATGAAAATCTCCCAAATGGTCTAAACTTGTCCCACGCGCAAATTCCAGTAAATTGTCTCGCGCTACTTCATTAATCCGTTGGCGCAACAGCAACTCTTCATAAGCAGCCGCTTGTAATTGTATGACCACGGGGTCATAAGCGGTCTTTTCCACATTATAGGGAATATGATGAGCTGCAAAAACATCCACCAAACGCGCAATCTTTTGCTCTAAAATTACTTCAACACAAAGCTCTTCAATAATTTGTGGCAGAGGGAGTTGTGAAAAGGGTAAATGTTCAAGCTCTGCCATAAAAAACCTCTAAAGGAAATTGCCTCTCTTGCCCATGGGACCAATCCCCCAAATGTCCATCGGGATAAAAAACACCCCTTAAAACAAAGTGGAATGTCCCCTCGCGCGTTGCTTTGGTCAGATCAATCCTTTGCAATGAGAACCCAGGCTCTCCGCATTCTGGATTATCGAGCGCGCAGGCAATGGCTTGATAAAGACGTAAGATTGTTGCAGGATCAGCATTGGCATCTTGGAATTCTCTGACATCACACCCATAATGGCGACGCAAAACCCGTGTTCCTATCCTTGTCATTAAACATTTATGGAGTGATTGTTGGCAATGATCCCAACCATATAAGAGAGAGCCATCCTTTTCGCTCACCCCACAACGCATGGTTTAAGCCCCTTTGCTTGTCTTTGTGGTAGAAACGGTTGGGGCCGCAGCAACAACGGGGGCTGTTTTTTCAGCAATCTGACCAAGAAGCAAAGGGTATTTTGCTGCCTCACCGCTTAAACGGATTTCTTCACCCTTGCCTGGTGAACGGTTGCCTGCAACAAAATCGGCATTGGTTAAAACAACATAAGTGTTCTCATGCATGATAAAACTCCTTTAAAGGGGGGAAGAGGTTGTGGAAGGACCGATTTTGACCCCGCCGTGTTTATGGCTTGCGCCAACAGAAATTTGATTGTGCTGCAAATCTTCTGCTTCAATCTGTACACTGCCCGTTAATGCAACACGGGTTGCTTGATGAGAAAGCACCAGACCTTGTGCACTCAAATGGATTTGGTTTTCTCCATGGGAGAGAATAAGTTCATCTTTTGTCATCCGCAAAGCGCCCCCCGCATAACAGAGCGCAAGCTCTTGCGGCGAGCGTGCGGGGTTAGGCATATCCTCACTATAGCTATCGCGTACAACCAGAGAGGCGGAGCCAATTTCACCATGGGGGTTCAACAACCGCACCGGATCACCAACATTGAAAGGCATATTGCTGGAAACAGCCCCCGCCGCTTCTTGTGCTTGCAGCCAAGGCGATAAAACCGCTTGTCCATTGGCACTCTCAGAGAAAAGTTTCACCCGCACCCTATGACCATCAACTTCTGCAACCCGCCCGATCATGTGTTGGTTGGCAAGACAGCGTTCAAGCGCATCAAGACGCTTCATAATTTGTCGAAAGGTATCGCTTAAGAGATGTGCATCATTCATGCCCCCACCTCATTGTCTAAATAAATCAACCCAGCTTTGAGTTGTCCCGCATCAGCAAAAATATCCTGTCCCAAATGATATAAATCTTGGTGCCATTCCACCACACTGATCGATACACCACGCTGCTTAATCGCCGCAGAGATAATGGGATCAATTGACACATCCCGCGGGGCACTTAAATGTGTCAATCCCCACAATTGTCCGCTATGGCATAAAACCGCGATAGCTTCTGCCAAAAGCCAACTTTGGATATCACGCTCTTTACCCGTGGTAATAATAAAAGCCCCTAAATGGAGATCCGCACTCTGCTGTCCAGACGCCACAGAAGTTAAGCGACTTTCTAAAACCGCAACACGCACAGCTGGTGCCACAAGCATTTGTGTTTCAAGCTCTTCTAAATTAAAGCGTCCAAATTGACAGGCACAATCGCGCACATCTGGCAAAGCGCGTTTAAGGCTCTTTATCACCGCCTCACGAAACGCATTAATACGCCCTGCTTGCTTGATCATTTGACTCACGAAAAGATCCTTCCCAACCAATCCTCTGCTGCTTTGACAATTTCCACTTTATTTTGCTCTGAAAGCCCCAAATAAGGGCGCGCCGGCATGGTCACTTGCGGCACACACACAAAACGCTGTGCTTTGCTGCTTTTCAGAAAAAAGCGAAGGGTTTTGCCATTTTTGGGGCGAATAACCCCACCCAATTGATGAATCCGCGCATAAACCAACCCACTCCCCACCATCACCTTTTCTGGTGAAGCTTTCATATCAATGGAGCGTGAGAGCGCCCCACTGGCAAAAAGAATGGAGGTACGGGCATGATTGTTTTTCCACTTTTCTCCTTGGGGAGAGGTTTTTTCACTTTGAATCCGCCGCCTTGTGCTCTCTTGAATGAGGCGTCCAACCCCTTGTGCTAAAGTCCCCATCGAGCTATCAGCTCCCTTTTGTAAAAAGGATAAGGCCGCTTCAAGCCCTGTCTCTTTAATCTCAATATGGGTTGAAACAGACATGTTACCTTCCCATCAAACGCGGTTTAGCAGTAAAAAAAGCCCCATCACGCACGGGACCATCTTCGCTCATAATTTTAGGCTCATCGCCCCCCAAACCCGCCTTGCCTTCCGCAATGCGTTTCAGCAAATCAACCGCCTGTTTGTAACGATCTTCAATGGTGGTGGTCAGTGCCGTATGGCGTATGGCTAAATTATAAACAGCAATATTGACACAAATCATGCTGAGAGCCGCCGGCTGTCCAACAATGGGGACACAGTAGCGATGAGACAAATGCACATCAATCTCACCACTTGCTTGGTTTAGAGCAAGGGCAATAGCTTGATCTAAAAGCACTGGATCAGAATTCTCATCATCAAAAGCACATAAGTCTTTTAAGAAATCATCACCCCAGAGCTCTTCAATCAATGTTTTGCTTGCATACGCCATCTTTTAAAGATTCCCTTAAACAACATCTTGCAGCAACACACCGGCATCTTTTGCAGCGACCAATTCACACACCCGTTCACCCACACGCACCCGTTTACCACCCGATAAACCAATATCTGGATCAGAGATCACCCCAGAGATACGCTCACCCAATTGAGCACTAAAGCCCCAGCTAATCACCGAACCATCCGCCTGTTGCTTGGTAGGATCAATATAAAGCAGAGCAATCTTATTGCCCCAAACGCGCGCCAATTGCGCCGTACGCCCTTTGCGAGCTAAATTCACTTGCGATTCACCAATGAGTAAACGATCGGGGTGTATTTCCATCAGATCAGCAAATTGCGCTTTGGTGACAAAACCATCAGCAGTACCACCCCCTTTAACGGCTTTGATGATTTTAGGGTGGCGTTTGAGTTTTGACCAAACAACTTTGCCCATCACAAGGGTGTTGGGCGTATAGATGAGACTTTTATCCATGGCCTCATCTAAAACAGCATAAGGGTCTGATTTCTCATAATCACTAAACTTATCCTCGCCTTTAAGCGTCATCACCCGCTCTGGCGCATAATTTTTATTGTCTTGCACAAGCGCTGCCACCCGCACTTCACGCCCCAATTCCAGCAAATTGGCAAGTCCTTCCACAGCTGTCTTTTCGGGGTTATAACGAGAGCGCTTTTCTGCCCGTGCGCGAGCTGCTGCCTCAATATCGGAATTGGGAATGAGATCATCAAGCCCGTAATCTTTGACACTGGCTTCCCGTTCAAAGGCAGAAAATTCTACCACATTCGGGCGTCCTTTTCGCCCAACCTCAAGTTCAGGAACGGTAAAATTTTCCGCTAGAGGAAACTCACTATATTTAAACACCTCACTTAAAACAGAAACGCGGGGCAAAACTTTATCGCCAATAAGAGAACCTGCTGGATTGCGATACCCAATAGCAATGGCGGTAAGTGTTGGATCAATGGGAAAAGGTCTATTCATTTTTAGCCTCGATTAATTAATTTTAAAAGAAATAACATCACCAGCAGAGCCATCACTCATGGCAATACCAATGGTGCGGTCTGCTGCTTCTGCCTTTATGGCGTGCCCTTTGGGGTCAGAGGTCAAAAAATCACCAAAGGAAACATTGCCCCCACAGATCACTTCGCCCCAGCCACATTGACCAACATCAAGCATCTCACCAGCCTTTGCACTCAAAGAGCCGGCAGTGCCTAATAATTTATCACCCTTTCCAGAAGCCGTTGCCACCATTCCCTCAGTTCGTGCTGCAACAATGCAATAAGGTGAAATTTCCCCAGCAGCGCGAAAAGATTTAATCAAAATCATCGTACTCATAATGGGCGCTCCTTTTGTTCACAAATATGATCGACCGCTTGGCTAATAGTGATGTCGAAGCCTTTTTTCTTCTGCTCTTCCTGATAATGACGTGCCGCAACAGCAACCTCTTCTGGCGCAAGCTTTGGTTCTTGTGCTAAGGCACACACTTCTAGAGGGCTTGTTGAGGCAAGCGCCGGCAATTTTTCTATCAAACTTTTAAAATGCTCCATCCCCCCTTCAAGGCTACAGAGCGCACGATATTCTGCGCGGGCTGCCGGCAAAATCTTGCCCTCTTCAATGGTCTTGTCTAAAAGACTCTCAATGGCACTGTTTTTTTGCTCTTCTTGCAAAAGCGCTAAATCTTCTCGCGCTTTTTTTAATTGGGTGCAAAGTTCCACGCGTTCCTTTTCGCGCGCTTTAAGCGTTGCTAAAACCTCATCCGCTTTAGCATCTTCTGCCAACGATAGTGCACTGGCAATGGCTGTCAAATCCATCATTTTCTCCGTCAAAGTTATAGGGGGTATTTTGGGCTGTTCACGGCTTAAAGCCGTCATCACAAGGGCTGGACGATTGACCAGTCCAGCACCGGCTAAATTTAAAATTTCACCTTTCTTGGAATGGCGAAACTCAGGCGAAAGATAGCGATATTCTCGAGCAATAATTTTTTTGGTAGCCATATCTGTCCATTTAACCCGTCCCCAAATCGCACCATCCCGCTCTGCTAATTCTTCAATCCAGCCGCTTGCCGGCGCTTCCAAGCCATTTCTCGCACGGTGATGTTGTCCATGCTCATAATCAATCACAAGCGGTCCTTTATTGGCTGCAAAGGCTTTTAAAATAGTTTGCGGATTATAATGCCATTGTCGTCCATCACGTGCCTTCACATGGGGCGCTTTGGGCAACAACTCTACCCACTCAGGCGCTTGGCTAATGGTGGCGTCTTCAAATGAAATGTCTTGGCATAAAACGTCTGGACAGAGATCTATTAACGCAGCATGAAATGTCTCATCATAAAATGTCTGGGCATCCCCATCTTTTTGATCTTCGTGAAATTCCTGTTCCATACATTGCCTATTGCTTTACAATTGTCATTGGCAATACAATGCATGAAACCGCTTCACCTTATAAGTCTGACAGTGTCAGTCAAAAGAGCATTTCTCAAAAAAGCACTCTTTTCCCTATTATTCTCCTTGTGAGAGAAACCCCCGTGCTAAACCATCCCATAAAATCGTTTTCAAAGGCACTTCAAAGGCGATAGAGCGCCGTTGTGAAGTGAGAGGTACAAATTATCACTCCACACAACAAAGCCTCTCTCAAGCCGTTTTTTTTTAAAGATTGCTTTTGAACGTTGAAACTGTTAGATTACCCACGAGGCGTGAGCCAGTTTTGCCAGGACGGTTTTACCGGATCTGCGAGGAGTTGACCGCCCTCCACGCCTTCCCGTTTTCCCCATCTCGACCCTTCTCCGCAAAGCCAACATGGTTTTTCTCAAAGTGCGTTTTTTTAAAGATTGCTTTTAAACTTTTAAACTGTTAGATTACCCGCGAGGCGTGAGCCAGTTATACCAGGACGGCTTTGCCGGATCTGCGAGGAGTTGACCGCCCTCCACGCCTTCTCATTTTTCCTCACACACCAGTTCCTTCTTTGCAAAGCCAACAGAGCTTTACGGTGTTCTTTACAACAACCGTTCATCCTTCTTTTCAGCCGCATCCAATAAGCGTCCAATTTCTCTAGAGCTCTTTTTATGCATGGAGGTCAACCACCATTCTTGTTTGCTTGCTACCCATTTGACCACAAAGCGCCACCATGCCCCACCACTTTCACCAAAAAACATAACACCCTGCGTATCTTTGCGTCTGATAACGCCATGGGGGCGAATGAGTGTTTGAATGGCACCACGAAAATCCTCCAAGTGAAGAGCTCGTGCTTGATGCTCTAACAAAATATGTTTTACGCTGTCTGAAGATAAGCGAATAAGAGAGTCCTCCGCTGCAAAAACATCACGCACCTTTTGGATCATGGGGGCAATGGGAATAAATCCACGTGGCATATGTCCTTCAAACATGGCTTCCAAAAGGGGTGAGCCCACAATATCTTCAATGGCAATGCGTTTCTGATTGTCCCCCATGGCGTCAATTTTATCACTCAAAAAATTGCTTAAATTTTGCGCACGATGTTTTCCAGGATTCAAATGCCAACCAGGATCAATCCCCTTTGGTATCTTTTCAACGCGCCCCGTCCGCTTATTGCGCCAAACCCGCGTCTCCACATGGGGTGGCGCTGCCCCCTCTTCATAGCCTAAATTGTCTGCTTCATAACGGCTTACCTGTCGCACACTGCATTTACACCGCCAGCCATTGGGTGGATAAAGCCAATCCCAAATGGGATCATCAACAGGTGCCGTAAACCCCACCCAACTTTCATGTTCCAAACGCTTATGTTCTGAACTCGACAACGCATAGGTGAGATAAGGCAAAAATTCTTTATTATTTTGTGTGCGCTCCCACTCACCTGCCGCATGCGCACTCATGGTATTGGCCCAATAAACCGTTTCTAAGCGCCGCGGGCTGCCCAATTGCACCACACTCTTTTCACCCGTTTTCGGATCACGCGCTAATTTTTTCCCCCACCACCCTTTTTCCTGCAAAATCGGCATTAAATTTTTTTGAAACTCTTGAAAAGGAACTTGATGCTTTATCGCTTCTCCAACCGCTTGCTTAAAATCCTCTAAAATATCATAGCCTACCGATTTTGCCACCGTAAAGGAAAAGGCATGTTCTTCTGGTGCTATATCCCGCCAATCAAAACTTGGAACAAGCGCTTTGGCTTCAAAATAACGGGTCACCTCTTTAGGGGCCGTTTTAAAAAGTTCCTCATCCATGATACCCCAACCCACGTGCAATCATCTGCACCTTTGCCAAGCGTGCTGCCAAGGCATGATGATCCATCTCACCCAACAATTCATCTAAGCCTTTAAGGATATCCTCATAACTTTTAGCCTCTCTCACAAGCTTTTTAAAAGGTTCTAAAAGGGGTTCTAAATCCTCTTCCCAGTCGCTTAAAGCTTCTTCAGAAAGCCGATCCAATTCGTCGTGATGTTTCACGCCCTGCTCTCTTTCGCCCTGCTTTCTTGTCACAGAAATATCAACAACACCCCCACAATCAGCACAAACATCTGCCTTTTGTTGCCCGGCATCATCAGCTGTAAGGGAAGGAGCCTTTAAAACATCCTCTCCCTTTTTGGGTTGCGAAAAGCCAATCTTATTGCGCACTTCTTGCGCCCCCACACACAATCCTAAAGGAACAAGTTTTTCCAAAGCATCACTGATGGCTTTAATATCTTCATTTTCCGAAATCGGCCAATAGACAAGCGGAGTGCGCTCTTGGGGTCCAAAATTAATCTCAACAAAGGGAACGATTAAATCACGATTAGTGGTCAAGGCTAATTGGCGTGCATCAGCTCTAGCAATATCATGGCGTACATTTTCATGAATGCGGGCTTGCGAAAAAGACGAACCATCGTCTGTCGTCATGGTTTGCCCCAATACCCCTTTAGAAATCTGCCGATCTAAATATTCAGCCTTCGCGGCAAAAACCGCATTGCCACTGCCCCCTGCTGCTTCAATAAACTCAATCTCCATCTCTTTGGGAATAATCGCCGCCGCATCACTGGATAAATCACGTACCGCTTGAATCAGAACCCGCCGCTCCTCATGAGAAGAGCTTGCCCCATATTTACCAACACGCAAAGGCATGCCATAAACTTCTAAAAATGCCATCCAATCTTTCAGCGTATAAGACTTGAAGAGAAAAGCCCAAGCCGCAAGACGTGCAAGTCCAGAACGAATAGGCAAACCGCTTTTAAGCTTGGGTCTGTGAATAGAAAATTTATAAGCAGGCAATTCACTTCCATACAAAGACCCCTCTTCTTTTAAACGCAAATGAAAGCCATCCCGCCGATCCAATTGAAAAAACCGCTGGTCACGCCATTTCCAAGCAACCGGCCACCATTCCTTAGCACTCTTGTCCCACAAAGTTTCAACAACCGCATAGCCTTTTCCCAAAGCATCTAACAAATCCGCCACATAATCATCAACAAAAGTCGGTGCACTGATCACTTCCCGCACCGCATCCGCTATCTTTTTATCCAATGCACTGTTGCTTGCGGCAATCACCCCAGGCTCCACCCCTGTGAGAGCATTTTTACGCATGCCAAGCACAGCACGATAATGCAAATCGCGCTCTTCCATATCATCAGCAAGTTGAAAAAACTGTTCTGGAGCCCCCCTTGCTGCCTGCTGCAAAATATCAGCAAGTTGCGCAGGCGTCAAACCACTCACAACAGTTTGTGACCACACATCACGAACACCCCCAATGGTAGGGCTTGCAACTTCCCGTTCCAATCCCTTTATCTTAAGAGCCCTGCCCCATTGGTCTAAAAGTTGTACCATTTCATCATCCCATCAATAAATCTTTGATCGCATCGTTGAAACAAAAGCGGGTGAAAAGAGCGGACTTTCATCAAAACCATAAACCTCTCTCACAGGCGTATATTCGTAAATTTCCGGCGTCTGCCGGCTGGCAAAATAAGCCAAAGCGCAAGCAATCGCGCTATCACCATGACGCATAAAACCATCACTGCCTTTAAAACGATGATTGTCTGGAATTTTCACAATGCCATTGACATAAGCAAGCGCTTGATGATCCGCAACAATATCGCTATCGCGCGGCAAAACAATGGACCCATCCCCAAAAGCTTCCAAATAAGCCGGCATTTCCTTGCCATACCAACTTTGTGACAAGGACACTTCCTTGACAAGACCCCCATAACGCTGTGCCGCTTTTTCCGCTAAATAAGCCCCATTGCCCCGCGCATCTAACGCACCACCCAACAAACGTGGCAAACCACCCACAACATAAAATAAAATCTCTCTTTGTTGATCAAACGGCATATTGCGCAATTCCACCATAAACCGCACACGGCGCACCAAATCTTGTCCCACTTCCATCACCACAATGGAGGTGGCATCACCAGACCTAGCAAAATCAACACCAAAAACATGTTGACGCCGCCGATCAAGCCTAGAATGCAAAGGCTTGATATGCTTCTCACACCAAGAAAAAGCAACAATACTTCGTTGTTGTTCCGATTGATTTTTAAAATCATCCACACAAGCAAAACGCAACACCGCAATATCTTTCGCACAACAATTTTCAATCTGCAAACGCGTTAAAGCCGCCCCTTCTTGATCCGCCGGTATGGCATCTAACTCTTGGCGCATCGCACTCAAACGCACCCCATAAGAGGCACGAATTTGCTCTTCCCATTGTTGTTCTGCTCCCCTACTCCACACCGCCCCCTTCATGGCACAAACCCGTTTAAACAAACCATTTTTAACAGCCTCACCAAAAGGGTAACGATGCAGAGAAAAAGGAACCTTGCCTGCTTTTGCCTCACGGATCAGTTCATTGAAAGGATTAAGCACACCATTATGGGTGGAGATCACACGGATTTTACCCCCCCAAATAAGCAAAGCATTCACCGCATCTAAAACAGCGCGCACATCTTGATGAAACGCCGCCTCATCAATCACCACAATGCCCTGTAACCCCCGAATATTTTCAGGGCGGCTTGAGAGCGCTTCAATACGAAACCCAGAAGCAAAGCGCACCCGATAAGCAGAGATATATTTCGTGGAACCATCCGCCCTTTGATCTGGAAATAAAAATTCCTCTACATCACCACTGTGGCTTGTGATTGCCGAAGCAAAATTGCTCACATAGCCAATAAATTCACGCCCCTTATCTTTGGTGTCACCAATATAAAAAACATTATCGCCCCCAGCCTTAACGCTCGCTGCCGCAATCAGTGTATCATCCAAAGCTTCTGCAAAAGTAATGCCGGTCCGCCGCCCCTTTTCCACCAATTTTAACACAGACTTATCCTCAATCCATGCCCGTTGATGCGCCATCAAAACACCTTCCGCTAAGGGATCACTCTCTTTGGGAAAAGTGCTCCTCTGCCAAATGTCAAAGTGTGCCTGATCTTCAACAGCAGGGCTTCCACCCATCTGCCCTTCAGCCATGTTTTACCCCCAACACCTGCGCACGAATAGCCCGCGCACGCTCTTCTGAAAGCCCCGCCGCTGCCGCTGCAGCGTCAACCGCTTTGCTTGCTTTTTGGGTAAAATCCTTTTCTAATCTTTGCCGTCTGGTGGTCGACAAATGTTCAGCCGCCAAAACCCCTTTAAGCGCATTGGCCAATTCTTGGGCTGCCTTTGGTGAAAGGCTTTTTCCACTGCTCAACGTGGAAAAAATCAGCTCTTTAATCGCGGCGGCCGTCAACAGAGTAATATTATCAGAAGCCTTGGCATCAAAGCGTTGCGAAAGGCTTGCGGCAATTTCACGGGTTTGCTCCAAGCGCCTTGACATCACAGCCAAACGCAAAGAATAACGATTAAAACTGGAAAAGGAGGGAATAGAAAAATTGAGACCCGTTTCTTTTTTTAAAGCCTTCAAAGCCGCTTTAAATTCATCATAAATGGCTTTTTGCGTCTTTTCACGCCCATTTAAAGCCTCAGCCGCCTCTGCAATAATTTGATCACAAGCTTGCGGCAATAAATCAATCGCTGTTAAGCGTCCACGCCCGACCTTGCGCATCCCTCACCTCGTCTTTTATCGATGAACGTTTGGGGCGTTTAATCCCCTCAATGAAAAAGCTCCGGTCTAAATGACGTGCCCCCCGTTCCGTTAAAGCCGCAAGCAAAACAGAACCCACACATTTTAACGTAACAGCCCCTTGCTCTTCCATAAAAGCCAATTCATTCCGGACAAAATCACCATCCCGCCGGATACCGTAACTGTATAAAAGCCGCTCAATCATCGCACTCGATAAGGTTTCGCTCCGCTCACAAGCAAGCCCTTTTAAAATAATCAACCGCGCTTCTTCACGGATGATTTTATCCATATCTGCTTTCATTTCTTGGCATTCTCCAGTAAAAATTCTTGCAAGCGCTCACCAATGGCTGCCACCGGTTGTAATTGCGCAGAAAGCGTATTGAGGCGACCATTCAATTTCTCCATATTCACTTCCAACCTCTGCAGCGCATCACGATCAGGCAAAAAATCTATCTCCGTCTCTAACTTTTGCACACGCTCTTTAAGCGCCGTGATGTCTTTCAACATTTCCCGCGCACCAGAAGAAAAATAAGCTTTCAAAACCCCACAAATGGCAACAATGGATAACAACAAAGACAGCCAACCATTAGCCACACTAATATCTAAATTCACGCCCCCTCCTTGACCTCATTAAAACTGCTTTAACCGCAGCTTTTCTACGCTGTTCACAAATCAATAAAGCAGCACGATCACGGCTCCAATAATGCACCACTTCGCGCGTGTTCAAAGCATGTTCCGGCAACAAAGAAGGCTGGTGACACGCCATGCGAACAACAGGTGGCAATTCAGCCGATAAAAACGAATAAGAAAAGCTATCTCTTAGCTTGGGTGTTGAGCAAGCGCACACGCTCAAGCCCAAGACAACCGCTAGGAACAGTTGGCAAAACTGCATTGATCTCCTCCATTTTTGTAAGCTTTTGTTCCAAACTAGAAATCACCGCTTGTGCTTGAAGCCCTGCTTTTTGCGCAGCCTCTCTTTGCCTCTCTTGTTCAAGCCGTGCTTGTAAAGAAATCTTGGCAATCTCCAAGCGCCAATACACATCACGCGCTTTTTCCGCCTTTAAAACTTGCGCTTTCATAAAGCCAAAAGCCGCCAACATCACACCGCCCCAAAAAAGCAAACCCAAAGACAGTTTCAAAACAGGGCTAAACATGGCGCTTATCACTCCACCCCGTTATCTCCACCCCATCATAGACGCTGCTATGCTGCTTATGAGAATGTTTCCTATTGGAAAAATCCAACGAACCAAAACCACGATGCACCCCCAAATTCCCAACGATAATCGCCACCATGGAAGGAATAGAAATCGCTGCCATATCAACAATACGTGGTGCTCCCCACAAACCACCAGCAATCAGCAAAAAAATAACCCCCCAAGCAAACCAAAAGGACCACCATAAATAACGTTTCGAACCACGATAAGAGGGTTTCATGCTTCCACCTCGCCTCCAATCCCCAAAAGCTTTTTGGCGCGGTTCAAATAGGTCAAGCGGTGCACAAGTCCATTTCTTCCCCCATTAATTGCCTTGGTAATCCCCACGACATCATCTCGATCAGCAAGCTTATTTAAGCCTTTCATCTGCCAAAACCAAACAGCCGACCAAAGGGCTGCAGGAAACTTTTCCAGCACTTGCGGAAATGCCTCACAATCAACCGCTTGTTCATCGATTAAGCGCCAAAACTTCGTAAAACGACGGTAATTATTGCGCCCCGTCAACTGGATCAAACCACGTCCCTTAAAATGCACCCCATCACCAGGGTTGACATTACCTAAATCACGCCGCCCCTCATAAGCGCGCCCTGAGGCATATTCACGCAGGGTAAAAAAGCCATCACTCTCATGCGCACATTGGCTTAAAAAATGTGCAATACGCAAATGCGTCGTGAGTTCCCCATAAGATAAAGCTTTAGGCAACACGCGTGCCATTTCAACAATAATAAAATCTTGGCGCGCATGATGCGTCAGTTTAGGCGCAAGGCAATGAAGAAAAGAGGCATCTATTGAAATCATAACAAACCACTCAATGAATAAAATTCATTCGCAGTTTACGAAATCTCACGCCCCCCATATAAGCCTGACACTGTCAGTCAAAACCCTCAATACTCATAAAACTCTGGAAATAATAAACCTTGGGGCTCTTTTGAAGAAATTCTCTTCTTTAAGCGATAGGCTGTACGCACATGCATACCAGAAACTGCTGCTGCAGCATCTACCGACCAGCCTTTTTGCAGCGCTTGCATCATTTTTTGCCGCCGTTCAGCATCTCTACCAAGGGGGATAAGAAGGCGCACACCCGAACCATTAAAACAAAAATGGTTGATCAATTGCTCCGCCTCTTCAAACCCAACAATTTCAATCAACCAATCCGCATTCTCAAGACGCCCAGGGATATAAACTTCTCGTCCGCCAAAAGCACGCATCATATTCCATGCCGCCTCACTGCCCGCAACAGCGGCTATTTCACGCAATAAGGCAGGAAAATCGCTATAGATTTCCTCGTGCATGCACGCTTACCCCTCGCTTTGAACACCTTTTCGGATTTTCCGCCCCCAAACATTCATAACACGCATAAAATCGCCCCCACTCATCTCACAAAAAGCTTTACCACTCACCGCCATCACACTTTGTTGAAAAGCTGTCTCATCAAACAAGCAACCCTGATGCAAACGCTTCCATTGGGCACACAAAATGGCAATGCTTGGGTGTATTCCCCTTGAATCTTGGCGGACTTTTCCTCTCCAGTCAACCCCACCCTCACGCTGCAACCAGCTTTTCAACGCCTCAATGGCTTTTGCAGCATCATCGCTATCGCGTAAAAAGCGAATATGATCAATCCCTGTCTGTCTTTTGACAAAGGCAAGCAATGCCTTATCACAACGCTCGCGGATAATGCCAAGATTCCACCCTGCAATCCATAAGGCTTGAAGCTTTTTGGCATATTTGCCTCTCAAAAGCTTGCCATTGACCCCACCCCCATAGGCGCGCATTTCTTGCATCACCAAGCGCTGTTCTGAAACATTCAAATCTTTTGCCGATTGCTTGCCCGTCAATCGAAAAAGCAGGGCGCGATAGGTCTCATCATCAAGACCTAACGCGCGTTTGCCCATATGAATAGCCGCTAAAGACATGGTATCCCCTTACTAACTCCCTTTATGTCTTCGCCAAATCAAGCGTTACAGCCCGCCAAGGGCTTTCTAGGCTATCACGCTCATAAAAACGCACATATTCTTTAGATGTTGTCACACGAATAGCTTCACGGATCGCCCGCATCGCCTCATTCCAGCGAGGATCATCAATATCCAAACGCAACAGCATAAAGATTTCGCCGCGATTCACCTTGCCTTCCTTATCCGTATTGAAAGCACGCGTAATAATCGCACGGATTTCAGGGCGCGCATCCGCAGACCATTCATTCAAACACTCATCAAGAAGGCTTTTGGCAATTTGCAATTGCGGTCCAAAATCAAAGCTTTCTTGTACCTGCACCTTAATACGCTGCAAACCATCAAAACTGGTGTACGTACAATTGCCCTTTTTACCACGCCGCTCCACACCATATTCCTGCGCAAGCAAGCCATCAAAAGCACTCAAATCCGCAAGCGTATGGCTGTTAAAACGCGCAATCCTTGCCGATAATTCCTTCGCATATCCCATAACCTTACGCACCGTTTCATCCTCAAGCAAATCCGCAGGGCGGATCAGACTTACCGGCACCAAAGCCCCTTTTGCATCTCTCATATAATGCACACCTTCAAGCTCAATTTGTTTATTCATCGCAAAACTCCTCCTGTGTTTCTTGAAACCGGCGAAACGGCACAACTTCACCTCGATGAGGCACACATCCCGCTTTCAATTGCCAACGACACCGCAAAAGCTCATGACCTAAAATGTGGTTATAGCCCGCAAGGCGACGCAAATACTCAGTCAATTCTCGAACATCTTGTGCATGCAAAAAAATACCATTCATCTCATACTTCAAAAAGCCAGAGCGCAAAGCAATCAAGCAATCTCTTACCATATAAGGGTTACGTTCCATCATTTGCTTCCTCCAAAATCCATATAAATCACACGATTGCTCTTATCTTCATCTCGATCAGAGCTGTCACACTCAGCCAAAACTTCTGCAACTTGGCCTTCCAAAACCGCATCCGCTTCCCCCAAACGGTGAACACTCAACTCCAATTCAAGCAATAACGCCAAATCAACACACAATTTAAGCTTTTCTCCAATATCAAAACCGCATTGATAATCGTCATAAAGACCAACAAGCGTATCGGATAATTCTTTGTCGCATAAAGAGATCATGCCAATTCCTCCACATCGCGGTTTTTCCATGCCGCTTTGACATGTTTCAAAGTCACCTCACACCCATCTCCAAGCGCTGCCATGCGTGCTAACATCATCGTCTTATCAATCTGCCGTAAAGCCCCAGCTTTCAAACCAATCCCTGTCAAAAACTTTATTGCACCAGCATCTTCAATTCCCCAATCGTGAATGCGCGCCGCAATATCTTCGCTATAAGGCTTGCGACGCTTTAGATGCATTGCCAAGCGGCTTTTAATTTGTGCATAAGAAGGACCATTTTGACGATGAACAAGGCGCCCTGAAATCTCATCATTCCCCACCAAAGCGAGCCCTGTGCCATTGATATCAACAAAATGACGCAACTGATTAATCGCCTCATCTGTTAAATTTTGCGCTTCATCCACAATCAGCAGTGTCCCCCCACCAACACGCTCTAATCTCTTGCCAATCGCACGCGTTAAGCGGGTGGGGTTATATTCCACCACTTCCAATTCCGCTGCCATATCATTCAAAATACCATGAACACTGCGCGTATGCGGGCTTGCTGTCACAAGGTAAACATGCGGGCGGGTTGCGCGGTAATGCCGGCAGGTTTCTGTCTTACCATTGCCCGCATCAAGCGTAATCATCACCATATCACCCGTACTTTGCGCCAGTGTTAGCGTGTCAATGATTTCACAAGCTATACGGTTCTTTTGAAACGCAGGCTTTTCGGGGATCTTCTCCAAAAATCCCGCTGTTTCTTTTAAAGCCTCAACCCATTGGTGAACCTTCGCATTCTGTTTACCCAATTGCCCCGCATAACTGCCCGCATACCACTGCGAAAACGTCCCATCCGGCATGCCGATGCGCCGCGCCACTTCTGCTTTCGTCCAATCATTCATTTGTGCCAGAGCTCTTACCGAATCCACAAGCGTGTTCCATAAAGCAATATCATCACTATTGCGGTTTTGCGCTGCCCCATCGGGCTGCTTTTTTGGGCGCGCCCAAGGATTTTTTTCAACCGTTGCATTTATCGCGTACTTCATGTATATTCCCCTTTCGTATTGATTTAGATATCGAATGGGTAGGGCTCCAACCTACCCATTCATTTTGCTCCTCAAGCCGTACGCGATACAAAATCGGCTTCCTTGAAAATCCCCCTCTCCTTTTGGGAAAGTTGAATCACTCCATGTTCCTCACCTGGTCAGGCAAAGGCATCTGAAGATTTGCCTAAAAATTTGATCGTATTGATTGAAAGATTGAAAGGATTAAGACTCCTCCCCCCTTTCTTTAATAAACGCTTCAAGCCGTACGCCATACAAAATCGGCTTCCTTGTCCCCCCTTTCCTTCCTTCTCCCCTTTTCTTGTGAGAATTCTTGGCAAATCCCCCCCCTTTCCTTTCCTATCGTTTAGGAAACTTTATCACTTCACGCCCCTCATCAGAGGCGGAAAACCGTCTTAAAGCTTTGTGCAAATGTTGACTAAATTCTTGGGGTTCCAAAGCCTCATCATCCTGCACTTTCACGGCTAAATTCCCCGCATGGTTTGGCATCAAGCGGCTAACCTTTGGCTTAACAACAAGCTTGGATTTTGAACCATCATCCTTTTTCTCAAGGCGCCCATAAACATCAGCCAAGTGATCAGGTGCAAGCTTTGCTGCCAATTGTTTTTCTGCTTTAACAGCTCTCACATATTCTTTACGCAAACGCCCATTCAAACGCGCTGCCTGCTGGTCATAAAAGCCCACATCTGCAAGACATTCTGCCATGCAAAGCAACCGATTGTTCAAATCATAAACCCGCAAATCTTGGTGCAAATAATCCGGATCAAAGCGTACAATAACCTTCTTCCCCGCATACTCATTCAATGCCCGCGCCCAATAACGATTGCCATAAAAATGAATCTCCCCCGTCCCCTTTTGTGTACGCAATGCCTCTGAGGTCAAAAGCCATAAAGCACGCTGTGCTGCCGTTGCCTGCCGAATAATCGTCCCCTCTGCTGTCAAACTTTCTGCAAAAGTCTCATCAAAACTGCGCCCCGCACATGTCAGCGCCTTGCGCCCTGCTTGTGCATTATGCGCCACAATCTGCGCACCAACATGGGCTTTAAACGCTTCAAATTCTATCGCACGTTTGCCATAATCTTCAGGCTTGGCATCCGGCTTATTGCCCGTATAAGCCCCCGCACAAAAAGGATGCTTCGAAATCGCCTCTGCCAAATCACGCCATGCCCGCTCAATCGGTTTCGACTGCCCGCTATAAGGAGTCGTCCATTGCAATTGAATGCCCAAACTGGTCAAAAGACCCTGCGGTTCATCCGCCTTAATCTTAAAACGAAAGCGGTTTTGCACACCCCCAGAAATCCACTTGCTGGTAAAAGCACGCCCATTATCTAAGGTCATACGCTCCGGTATCCCATAAGCCTCCACCATATCACCAATCACCAAACGCACGATTTCCCAAGTCTCCGCATCCGATAGGCGCCATGATAAAATCTTGCCTGAATAAAGATCTTGTATCGCTATCAGATAAAGCCGCACTGGCTTTAAGCTCCACGGAACACGCACAAAAACATCCAACTTATGCCCGTCCATATTCACCGCTTGCAAAGCATGCAAACTCGAGCGATCACGCCGTTGTGCCGGATAAAGCTTCTTGGCCTTCTCCTCACCCTCACGCGCCAACACCACAACCGCTTTGGAAACTTGCGCTTTAAAACGCCGCCGTAACGCCCGCTCTGAAGGAATAGGCTCCCACCCTTTCTCACGCGCCACCAAAACCATACGTCGATAACATGCCGAAAAAGCAGGGCGGGACGAACGCAAATAATCCGAACACAAAACCTCCCATGCCTCCTCATGACACTCAGCCCATTGCGAAAAACGCTCCTCACCATAACAAGGCGCCAGCGCCGCTAACCAATCAGTGCGCTCATACCCTTCCACCATCTGCCGCCAATTAAAAAGCGACATCCGGCTCACCCCAAACTGAACCGCGCACAAACTTGCCGCATCATGCACCCCCATACCGGCTTGAAGTAAATCCTCCATAGAACAAAGCGCCTTCAAACGCTCTTCACAGCGCCTTTTATGCACCTTTGAAAGCCCTTCATAACGCCCCCAAATACTTGTCTTTTGCTCCCCTTGCGTTTGTTTCACATCAACAGCCCCACCAAACCGCACCAACAATGCCGCCCGCGCCCCCTCCGGCAATAAGGAAATGTGAACTTCTACAATAGGTCGAGAAACCCCTTTAACTTTACGTGTCAATTCACTTTGATGACGCCATGTGGTTGCTAAAATTTTACGCAATCCACCTTTACTTTTCGGCAACCCTGGCAAAGCTGCTTCAGCCAATTCGGCAATACGAAACCATTCCTTCATGGCTGCCCCCTTTTAATGCGAACCGGCGTTGCGCGCATGGCTTTCAATTGCGCTGCAATCTCCCGCTGTTCCTGCTGCAACCTTGCAATTTCTGCTAAACGTGCCTCATCCCCTTGCAACAGCAACAATCCATCTTCACTCACCACCTCATCCCAGAGCCAAAATGCCTCTGTCGCCCGCACAAATGCCTTAAACCGTGGCAGGGAAATATCAACCTGCTTACTTTCTGCCACATAAGCATCCAAACTCGCCTTACTTAAACACCCAATCCCTAAATAATGCGCCATACGCTCCGCAATCACACTGCGCTCATGCCGGCATTCTCTCAAAGCCCGCGCCATCGCTCGCTTAATGCGTGAACGAAACCGCCCTAAATCAATCTGCGCAACGGGTTCGCGGCAGGGAAAAACCGGCTTTTGGAAAAAATCAAGCTGCCCGCAACCATGCCTCTTCATGACAGCACCTCCCCCGATTGCTTGTTCAAATAATCACAAAACCGCGCCTTTGTCTGCGCATCCGCCCTCTGCCAAACACCCAATAACTGAGCAAAAACCCGCTCTTGTTCATTAATTTGCGGCGGCGTATTAATCCCATTGACCAAATCAACAGCCCGCCGTAAATCCCCCTCAACCTGTTGCAAAGCAATTGCCACACGCCGTTGCGCAACCGGCTCCATCTTCGCCAACTTCAACAACTGCGCTTGGTTATCCGCCAATGCCGTCCCACGCAAAACAGAGCGTAATTCTGGCTGTAGATGTTGGGCAATACAGTTAAGACGTTTTACAACATCTTGAGAAAAACCAATGCGGTCCGCCACATGTTTGGCAAAAGATAAAACTGTCCTTTTGTCATTTTCTCCACTCGCATGAGCAATTGGTGCAACTTGCACCAATTGCTCAAAATTTGCATCCTCACCGATCAAAGGGTAAACTTTACCCTTTGCCACTTTGTCCTTTGTATATTGATTACTACCGTCCCCACCACGCTTAATTTCCCCATACTTCTTTTCCCACAATTCGCGGTAAGTCTGGACAAAAAGCGCACGATCAATCACAGACAATTCATTGCGAAAGAGGTTTTCAGCAACCTCTAAAAGCGCGGCATTGTCCTTATCAGCCTGCACCACAACGGCATCAATGTCACTATAGCCCAAAAGCTCAGCAGCACGCAGCCGATGCGCACCAGCAATAAGCGTGTAATTACCTTCCTTAGCATTGGGGGTATGGCGCACCGTAATCGGATTCATCAATCCCTCCCGCGCCATTGATTGTGCAAGTGCCTTGGCATGCTCATCATCCACAGGGCGTATACGCTCCGGTACCACAATCACATCAAGAGCAAGCTTTTGAAACTGTGCCATCACGCCCCCGCCTTTCTGATCTCTTTAAAGAACAAATCCATCGCACGTCCTGCCCATCTTCGATAGGCTTTCGCAAAAACTGGTTCTTCCAAACGCCGATTAATCACTTGCATAGACAGAGAAATAGAAGTCCGCTGCCGTGCTTGTATGGCAACAATACGCCGCCGTGGCACCTCAAACTGATAATGCAAAATATGGATAACAATCTGTCGTGCTAACGCCGCATCAAATAAGCAGTGCGGAGGGTCAATAATATACCGGATTGGCAAATGTTTAAATCCACTACTCACCGCCTTAAAAGAACAGGCAAGCATAGCTTCCAAACGTTCAACCTCCGAATAAGGATTAACGATATCGCTTCTGGCTTCTGGGGTCCATAAATTACAAGCAGCAACCATAACCACCCCCTATAAAAACAATATGACCACCATCTAATCGCCAAAACCAACCCATGCAAACGGCTGTTCTATGATGCAACTCTCTGCAATTTATCTTGCCTATTTCGTACTGATCTTTAGACATTGATAAACCTTTTTATCTTATGGTATTTAAATTCATGGCAAATGCGCAAAAACGCAAAGCCGTGTAACGAAATTCAAGCAGCATTCCCACGCAAAGCAGAATGCGCACGCGAATCTGTATTGGCATGTTTTGCTGCTTTAAAAATGCGACGGCGACTTTTGGGGTAGCGGTCGCTAAATACTTGCTCGACGGGCAAACCGATAAAATCGGCAATAGCACGTTCGGCTTTCTCGTTAGACCGTGTCCAGATATGTTGAACACTGGATGACGAGAGTTGATAAGCTTTCGCGAGCTCCGCCAAGGTCATATTACGGCGGCGTAGCTCGGCTAAAATACTATGGCGATCCCATACTTGGATGCATGTTTGGGTGGTTGTCATAACTTTCGCTCCTGCTTCAAACGGATGCTCAAACCATCCGTTTTTTGTGGGGTTAATGGTAGAATATCTGCCCTCTATAGCGGGCGGTAATATGAGTTATGATTTACATTTATAAATTTGTCAACCCTAAATGTAAATCTGGAGTGATTTTTTTTGGCAAGATCTGAAAAAGAACCTAAAACAGAACTGGCAAAGCGGTTATGTGAAGTACGGCTCGCTCTTGGTTTTACGCAGCGCAAGCAGTTTGCTGATCATCTTGTGGTACCCGAAAGTACTATGTATAACTATGAAACTGGCTTACGCGAACCACCTTCATCAATGTTGATAATTTACAAAAATATTTGTGGTATAGACGTCAATTGGCTTCTCACTGGAGAAGGCGAAATGTTTAGTGACATGGCAAAAGCAAAAGCTGTAGGTTTTAAAATGCCTACTATTCCTGATGGTCTCATGAAAAAACTTGGTCGCATAGCTTATATAACCTATCGCGATGCAAAAATAAAACTCCCCCCCGAAGATATAGCGGAACTCGCGGCGGAACTTTATAAAAAACTGCAAGAGCTGGTTCAAGACATCAACGACATGGAAGAAGTAGAGGCAACTTTCCCTCTTCTTAAAATTCATTTAAAGCGTCAAATAGAGGCTGAAAGAGTACATCTAGAAACTACACAAAATACGGCTTAATGCCTCTCTAAAATGAAAAATACAGGCGCGTTTCTCTTTACATTAAGAAACTTAAATAACACATTGTTTTTAAATAATTATATTTACAAAAAATAGAAACGCGCCATATGGCGCATATCTTTTTTGCTTTTTTGGTCATTTTTGGCTGATTTTGGAGTAAGCTTCACAATTTACCGAATTTTTTTCACGGGGTATTCAAAGGCAGTTTTCTGGGCTTTTACAGACTTTTCAAAATTTTTCACAGGGTTTTCAAAGACCTTTCAAAGGCTTTTCTCATTTTTACAATGAAAACGCGCTTTTTACCATTTTTCGCATTTTTTGATCATTTTAGGTGTCAAAATCTATTTTGACAAAACGCGCATTTAATGCTAAATTTTATGCATAAAAACAACAAATTATCACCTATTCCTAACTAATCCCACCTCTTCCCACTTAATCCAAAACCTACTGTCAAACTACAGTCAATTTATTTTTTTTCGAAGGGTTTTTAAGGGGTTCTCAAAGGGTCTTCAAAGATCTTTCAAAGGCTGTTTTAAGATTCGTAATTTTAAGTAAGAGATTGGATTTTAGTTCTTTGTAACTAGATAACAACTTTTCCCTCAAAAAGAAGAGTCGTCACTCATATGAAAGTGCTTTAAGCGAATTCTCTGAGAGGTTATCGTTGTTTCTAGGTCACTAAACCGTGTAAAATAAGCTTGAAAAATGAGATGACACTTCGCATTGGTTTATGACGTTGTAACAATAACTTTAGCTTTGCCAGTAGCATTTTTCCAAAAAGCATTGATCAAGAGTTTCTTAACATCCCGAGAATAATTTCGTAGTATTAGCAGCAGATCTTTTGCGACCTTTCAGGTTATATCAGCTCATGTAAAAGAATTTGGAATTACCTTTGAGCTAACGGATTTTTTACAGCCCCAGTATTAAAAGATCAATGAATAATAATAAGGAAAACAAATGCTTAACAAATAAAAATTAACTTATCATTAGAGAATAATTTTTGTTCAAAGGTACGTTTTTTGCCAAAAATGTGCCCTCAAATGCAGGTTATTGATTTTTCAAATGGAGTATCTTCTGTTAATTCAACGTTATCTCTGCTAAAAATTTACAAGAAACGATATCTGTAGACCAAGCAAAATCCATAATTGATTCCTTTAATGCACAGAAACGACCTTTAGCTTGGTGGGTTGGATCTCATTCGTCTCATTATAACGTTGATGAAGTTCTCTTAATCATTGGTTTAGAGCATGTTGAAACAGAGGGCGGAATGGCGGCTTTAGCGCAAGATATAGATTCACATATTACTTCTACACCGGATAACTTCAAAATAAAGGAAGTTGAATCACTTCAAGATTTTATAGATTACGGAAATGTTATGGCATCAGTATTCGAGACTTTTGATGAAGAAGCGGTCATATTTTATAAAACAATAGGAGGCTGTTATAAAAAAGACCCTGATGTAACTATGTTCGTTGGTTATATAAATAAAAATCCTGTAGCCATATGTTTTTGTATCAAAACGGATGAAATTGGCGGAGTCTATGATATTGTCACCAATCCAGATTTTCAGAAAAAAGGTATTGGGACATTCATGACAAAAATTACTATTAAGCATTTAAAAAGAGAGAAATGTCATGTTATTGGCATGCAAGCCTCACACGAGGGAATTGGCATTTATAAAAAATTGGATTTTATAAACTTCGGTGAATTTAAAGTTTATTCCAATAAACACATGATCATTTAAGGAAGAACTTTTTTGGCTCATCAATCAAAGAGAATTTATTATTTTTAGCAGAACTCAAATATGGCCAACCAATTTATCCAATCAAAGAGATTTGGCCAATCTTCTTTAATGCTGCTAATGAAAAACTTGAAAGAAAATATTTAAAATCACAATTTCGTTATAACTTATTAGATGATTGCTCTATGCGTCAATTGATAGAAAAAATCTCCACTTTATAAGATAATCAACAGGTCTACAAAGTCCTTTCAAGGCGCATTTAAAGATCCTTTAATGCATGTTGTTTCTTTTTAAATCCCCAAATTGCTTTTGAAACAGGATATATTAATTGTAAAAATATATAAAAGAAACAAATTATAAAAATTTTTTCTCTCATTCTTCTTAATAAACAGCAACAGTTAAGCTACAATGCGCTAACATTTATCAGTCATAAGTCCTAAATAGCATATATGACGAAACAAATTCACAGAGTAAAGATTTTTACAATCAATTGTTTGTATCAATCTTTCCACAATGCATAAAAATGGTGAAGTGGACCTCGTCCTTTCCCGACTTGCAAAGCATTTGAGGCAGATAACGCTCCATGTAAATAATCTTTTGCTTGTTTAACGGCGCAATCCAAAGGTTGTGTAGGCAATAAAGCTGCAATGGCGGCAGAAATAGTACACCCTGTCCCGTGATCATGAGTGGTTGAAAGACGAGAAGCTTCAAGCATAACAAGATTTTCACAATCACAATAAAGATCTGGACTAGAACAATCGTAATTTTCTGTACTATTTCTAGTCAGCGCATTCAAATGTCCCCCTTTCAATAAAACTGCATGACACCCTAACGCCAAAAGTCGTGGAGCATATTGATACATAGTTTGTAAAGACCATTGCACTTCACATCCCAATAACAGTGCAGCTTCAGGCAAATTTGGCGTGATCAAAGTTGACATCGGCACAAGAACATCACGCATAATTTCAATGGTATCAGGCTTTAAAAGAACATCACCACTTTTAGCAACCATAACCGGATCAAAAACAATGAAACGCGCTTTATGATAAGCAAGACGTTCTGCAATAGCCTGTGCAATCTGAGCATTTGCAACCATACCAATTTTAACGGCATCAACATGGATATCCTCAAAAACAGAATCAATTTGATCTGCAACAAAAGAAGCATCTAATGCCTGAAAAGAATGTACACCCTGAGTATTTTGTGCAACAACAGCTGTAACCACACTCATACCATAAGTTTTCATAGCTGAAAAAACCTTCAAATCCGCCTGCATCCCAGCGCCACCAGAAGGATCTGTTCCCGCAATAGATAAAATCCGTGGAATAAAAAGTTTATCTTTTTGTAATTCCATTAACCTCTTTCCTTCTGTTTTTAAATATCGGAAAATGAGTTACCGAAAAAATAGATGCTTGAAAAAACATAAAGAAGATGTTTTCTCATGTGAATTATATTATATACGAAGTCTTTTTATAGATATAAAATGGGAAACATAGTGCTTATCCTTCGTTCTATTCTTTTTACGTTCGCTTTTTACACAACAACTTTCATACAAATGATTCTTTACGCTCCCGTTTATTTTTTAATGCCCCGCAAAAAGGCATGGATTGTCCCTAAGACATGGGCGCGCGTTACCCTCTTTTTGCAAAAATACATCGCGGGTACACGTTATAAAATTGAAGGATTAGAAAATCTCCCCAAAGGGGCCTATATCATTGCTCCAAAGCACCAATCTGCATGGGAAACTTTCAGCCTTGTTCCCTATTTTGATGATCCCACTCTCATTTTAAAACGTGAATTGATGTGGATTCCCTTGTTTGGCTGGTATATGGCAAAAACACAAATTATCCCCATTAACCGCACAACGCCCATCAAAGCCTTAAAAACCGTTATACAAAAAGCAAAAGAGAAAGTAAAACAAGGCCGCCAAATCTTAATTTTTCCTGAAGGAACACGCCGACAACCCGGTCAAGAACCAGATTATAAATCAGGAATTGTTGCACTCTATAATGAATTAGGACTTCAAGTTGTCCCTATTGCACACAATGCGGGTTTATATTGGCCACGCAACAATTTTCGCCGCTATCCCGGAACAATTCGTGTTCGTATTCTCCCTCCAATAGAAGCTGGTTTAAGCAAACGTGATTTTCTAGATCAACTGATCCAAAAAACGGAAGAAGCGTGTGATGAACTGCTTCTCTTAGCCGCTCAAGATCCTACCCCTCCTCCTATGCCACCACATGCTGCTCAGAAGCTTCAAAAACTAAAACATCATGAAGCACAAACTTGATTGATAAAAAATATCACTTTGTATATTAAATGAAGCCTATGAAACAGAAATATAAGGAAAATATTTCAAATTTTCTCATTCAAAATTATAAAACACATAGATGTTATAAAAAATGATCAATGTATGATTTTTTTTTGAGAAAGAATTCTTACTCCCTTTAAAATCATTTAAATAACATACAGTATGTTGATTTATAAGGATATTTCAGTTTTATTCAACTTGAATGAGAACTCTGAATATCGTGAGATTTTCTCATCTAGAATTTGTTCCATGTTGAATCAATCAAAACCTTTTTCTCACACGTTACAAGCGAAAAGAGCTGTACAGATAAAACCCATAAAAGAAAGACACGCCTCTTATCAACCGTCTCAAGTGCCAAAGGCTAGTCAGCACCATTGGAGGCTAGAAAAGTGTGTGATACTGGCTTACTCCTTCACAAGTACAACATTGATAGCGAATAATGAATGATAAGCGCCAACATCTTTCTTCATATAAAGATTATAGCTCTTACGAGCGATATCTTAAAAGAGATATGAAAACTGCTAGATATTTCTTTAAAACAAGCACGTAAATGAACAATGCAACAGTATTTTATTTTGAATAAGTTCTATCTTGTATAAGAAACGTGCGCCCCCGTTAAAGAAAGTTCATAAATGAGCTACAGAACTCTATATTTATTCACAAATAGTGTTAAAAATGCTCACGACAGGGTGAAATGAAGAGAAAAACAAACAACTTCTTTAAAGAAAAGACATCAATCAACAATATAATGGCGTACTGTTATTAATATATAATACATTAATTTATAATAATTTTTAGTATTTAATTATAACATCCAATATAGTAGAATTACTCTTTTCTTATATTGAGTTAATTATCTGCGGTTGCAAATGAAATTAATGTGTAGGCAAGAATTATTAAAGCAAAATATATAAACACCTCTCATAGCCCCTCTCAATATAAGGGTTATTTTAAAGAGGCATCTTTTATAACACCCCAACCCATTTCACACCATTGACTATGAATGGTATAATGGTAAATCTGTTGAGCATCCCCATTTTTACGCTTGTGAAGCTGCAAGCTGCGCCATTACCCCCTCCTTTACCAATCCCCAAATTGCGATAGCTCTTGGTACTTAAGACGATTCATAAAAAGTTTTATTGTACAGTTTTTATTCACGTAGACTTCCTCGCTTGTAACGTACAAGCAGATCGTTTTAATCGCCTCAATCTTGAACAGATTTAGAACGAAAGAAGCTGACGATATTCAAGAGTCTTATTAAACATGTAAAACCATAAACTATCATTATAAACAAAATATATTAAGTAATAGAATAACAGAAAAAATGTATGATGAAACGGGCTTTTTTCTTTCTGAAAAATAACAATATCTTCAAAAAATTAAATCTTGTATAATCTTTATTATTTAAAAATTATTTTTTGAAATACTTAAGCCATCAAACCAAATTCGAGGGGAAACTGAAGATGAGTGTTGGTTTTCATTCCAGAGACATAACGCAATACAATAATTAACTATCTGTCCTTTCTATCCTAGAATTAAAAGCTTTGTATTCTACATTAAAACAATTCTAAATAATGAATAAGAAGGAACTGAATTTAAACTCATGCAACGTCTCTTTTATAATTTATTTTTTTCTTTCATCTTGAGTTTGTCGAGCACTTTTTCTTTAGCACAACCCTTTATTTCTGTTGATGTTACAACGGAACATATCTTAAAACATAATCAGGCTTTTGAGCGTTGGTATCCAGCTTCCTTAACAAAATTAATGACCGCTTATGTTATTTTTCGCGCTATGAGCCGAGGGGAAATTTCACCCAACAAACCGATCACCATCAGCGAATATGCTGCAAAAGCTCCCTCGTATCGTTCAGGCTATAAGGCTGGTTCTGTCCTCACACTTGATACAGCCTTAAGTATCACCATGGTTAAATCGACCAATGATTTGGCCATTGCCATGAGTGAAGCCATTGCTGGTTCACAAAAAGATTTTGTACGCAAAATGAATAGCGAAGCTAAACGTTTAGGCATGTTTGGTACCCATTTTGCAAACGCAAGTGGTTTACCAGACCCCCAAAACTATTCCACCGCACGCGATATTGCTCTTTTAGCTGTCCAAATACGTCGTGAATTTCCACAATATGCTCATTATTTTTCTATTCCAGCCATTGATTTTGGTAATAACCGAAAAATCCAGCATAACTCAAACAACCTCATTGGTCGTTTTTATGGAATAGACGGTATGAAAACAGGCTTTATTTGCGCCTCTGGTTTTAATCTTGTTGCCTCAGCTACTCGCAATAAACGTACAATTATTGCCGTTATTTTAGGCGCGAACAACGTAAGTGAAAGAGAAGAAAAAGCGGCACAACTTCTTGAAATAGGATTTCTGCATCAAGGAAGCCCCCAATTAACACTCGCAACATTAAAGCCTTATGGAAGCAACATAACACAAGCCAATAATATGAGACAACAAACATGCACGCCCGAAGCCATAAAAATGCATGCCAATTCTTATGATGATCAAGGAAATATTATTCTCACCTCACCTTTTATCACTGCATCACCTTCTTTTTATCATCCTTTAGTCGTACATCTTATTCGTACGCCACAAATGCCTAAAATAACAGTAAAACCACTAAAAAAACCCCGTAGTCTATCTAAAAAAAGTGCAAACTATTCTATAAAAAAGCCGTAAGCCATAATCTATAAATTAATTATAATACATTGATTTGTAATGGATAATTTTGCATCTTATGTCAGAAGCACAAATATCGTACGGTTTTCTCATTTTAAATCTGTATCTGTCGAAGCAATTAAAATCAGTCTCTTGCACATCACGAGGCGGATGAGCATAGCAATAAAATAATCAAAGCAGGGAATTAAAATTCCTCCTATAAGGCCTTTCAAATACCCAGCATTATCATAACATTGGCACTGAAAAAGTGTATGATTTGCCTACACTTACCTTTATAAGCGTAAAAATGGTGATAAAATCGATTTCATAGGGTATTGAACTGTATATCTCTCACGGGCACCATTGTAAATGGTGTTGAACGCCGTAAGATAATTTTCTTAAAAACACTAACACATTGATTTATAATGATAAATTATTCTTTTTCAACTTGAATCATAATCCCGAATATACTAGGATTTTCTCATTTTAAATCGTCTCATATTGAATCAATTAAAATCACTTGCTTGCACATCATAAGCGGGATGAGTCTGTGAATAAAATTTGTACAAAAAAGGACTAAAAATGGCTCTTATGAACGCTCTCAAGTGCCAAAGGCTGTCGCAACATTGGGGGCAGGCAAATAGTGTGATGGTGTCGGCTTACTTCTCCATAAGCGTAAAGATGGAGGTGCTCAATGGATTTATCGCTATACCCTTCACAGACGCCGACGTGAAATAGTCTTGGATGCCTTAAGACATATCTTTTTTAAAAAAGCCCGTGGATATGCAACTAGGTGGCATTCTGTTTTACATGAGGGTTGTTGATCCCATTAAAGAACGCAATAGCCAAGCGTGTGAGGCAATGCGTCATCTTCACTATTTAAAAGACATTGCTTTAAATGCTTTTGAGAGTCATAAAGCAGAACTTAAAGAATGATGCTAAAGATAAGCGTTTATTTTTACCCTTAAAACAAAACCACAGTTGATGATCAAAATGAAAATAAAACGCATTCCTCTCACACTTATTACTGGTTTTTTAGGCTCTGGCAAAACAACTTTGCTCAACCGGATGCTACAAGACCCTCTCTTAACGGAGTGTGCTGTTGTCATCAATGAATTTGGTGAAATCAGTATTGACCACCTTCTGGTTGAAAAGGCAACAGAAGGAATTATTGAGCTTGCCAATGGCTGTTTATGCTGTAATTTACGCAGTGATCTCATTGATACATTAATTGATTTAATCAATCGCGTCCAAACACGACAGATCAAACAACTCAATCACATTATCATTGAAACAACAGGGATAGCTGATCCCGCCCCTATTTTACAAATACTTTTAAGTCACCCGTTGTTTATTCAAACATTGTCCATAAATGCTGTTCTCGCAACATTTGATACATTAAGCACACTTTCCATATGTGAGCGCTATCCTGAAATATATAAACAATTAATCTTTGCTGATAAAATTATTCTCACCAAAACAGATCTTATGGCTCCACAAACACTTTCAGATAAGTTCCTTAACACACTTAAAAGAATGAATCCTACAGCACAAATCATTGATGCCCATTCTGAAGATTTCTGCTCAAATTTATTAATAAATCGCACATTATGGGATGAAAAAGGAGAAAATACACACCTTAAACAAAATCTTACGACAGCTCCACATGATCATCACCCCCATAAAACCATTCGTACCTTTTCACTAGAATGTGAGAACCTTGTTGATTACGCTACAATTGAAGCTTTTTTAGATCTCCTACAAGAGCGTTATGGTACAAAATTACTCCGTATTAAAGCGATTATCGCCTTGCGTGATGATCCTTATCGTCCCCTTATATTACACGGTGTACAAAAATTTTTCCACCCACCCATAAGACTACCAACATGGCCAAAAGGAATAAAACAAACACGTTTTGTCATCATTGCCGATGGTGTTGAAAAAGAAGCAATACAAAAACTTCTCAATGCTTTTTTTAATAAACCGGCAATAGATACCGCAGACAAAACAGCTCTCTTGGAAAACCCTCTCATCATTCCAGGAATAAAGTTTTAATTCTCCCCTTCAATGGGTATAAAGTGAAACCCATTGAACCATGCCTTCTTTATGCTTTTTAAGAAGCAAAACAGCTCTCCACCATAAACTTTCCCAGCCCCCAATGTTGTGGTAGCTTTTGAAACTTAAGACGATTTATTAGAGGCATTTTTATTGTACAGTTTTATCCATGCGGCACTTTTCATTTGTAATATGCAAGCGAATGATCTTAATTGATTCAAGGTAGAAAAAACTTTGGAATAAAAGAAGCTTACGGTATTCAGAGTTCTCATTCAAAATGAATAATGATATATTATTATAAATCAATATGTTATTAATTTATAAAAACCTTTCATAAACATTACGCTTCAAATTTATTCATAAATAACACATAGATCAAAAAGAGAAATACACATTTTAAAAAATGCCTTACGCCTTATACTCAATCATGACCCCATAAAATCATTCGTATCTTTTCACTGGATGGCAAAATTCCCATAAACGACACCACAATTAAAGCTTTTTAAAACGCCAACAAAACCTTATGCAAAATTATTACATATTAAAACAATCCAGCGCTAACATATTAACCTTACTTGTAAAATAGCCTCCCTCACAAAAAATAAGACGTCATTGTATCGCAAATTTATGCATTTGTTTTTAAAGAGATACTTTACACTTCTCCAACCCCACTTCAAAACACGCCCCATGAATGATATAAGGTAAAATCTTCCCGTGAAATGTATAAAACCTATTCAACATTTTTACTCTATAAATATATAAGCTAGAAGCATCGAACTCTTACAAGTTGAAAATAATTTGGAAGCTCTTAGCATTTTAGAGCACCCATAAGAATTACTTTCTTTCTTTAAGAGTTTTATTCACATAGCAATCCAATTTATGGCGCGCAAAAATGATTTTATTGATTCATCATAAACAGATTTTAATATAAAAGGACTTTATGATATTCCAGTTCTTATTCAAACCGAAAAAATGATAAGTTATTGTTATAAATCAAATTATTATTATAAAAATTCTTAATACCCACCTATCTGTAATCAGATTGTTTTCTCTCGACATACGCTTCATCTGCAGACCACTTCATATGATTCATTTCACAACCCTGTTGTGATAAATTCTTGGTTTTAAAGTATTTCGCTCAACTTTATTTCTCCAGCAGATTAAAACAAAACCTTCCTAAATTTAGGCAAAAAACTAAAATCAGACAAAGGCAGTATCATATTTTACATGTCAGAATGTATCTTATAAATCACACCATAAGACAACATTTGTCAGCATGAAATAATTAAAATCCTTTGAAATTAAAAAGAGAGGTGCATTTATACTCTTCACTAAAAAACAAAGATTGTCATCCATACCAATCTGCAAAACAATATAACTTCTCTGAGCAAGCCTCTCTTGGCTTCCCTCACCTCATCTGATTTACTTACATAAGACTCTATAAAAAACCCTGTGCTTTAAAATATGACTATTCACTTCAAACACTTCATGCGTAAAGTTTTTCCATTCCTGTATCACCATAGTAAACAATAGTATTTTACGGTGTAGCAGAATAAAATAAAACTCACTGCATTAAAGAAATTGAAGTTTTATCAATACCGCGATTAAAAATGTAACGTTTTCCATAAACTTCAACAATCGGAGGTTGACGATTTTCTTCAAAAAAATCATATCCTTTCTTAAGCATAACCCAAAATGGATAATGGGGATCATTGCCATGACGTAACATATTATCCTCGGTCATGCGGAAAGGAAAAGCCTGCAACTGAAATGCTCTTTGTCCTCCTTTAAAAGCATCCCGTGCAAACGCATAAATTTGAGCCATATTTTTATCACTCATAGAATAACAACCAGCGGAAAAGCAAGAACCGTGCACCATAAGATTGCTTCCTGTACGACCATTTTCCTGATCATAAAGGTTAGGATATCCTATATTAAAAGAAAGATAATATTTTGAATAAGGATTCATTTGATTTGCGGTAATCGTATAAAAACCTTCCGGTGTTTGAAGATCCCCCTCTTTATATTTAGGTCCAAGTTTACCAGACCATTTGCAAATGCCATAGCGAGCAACCAAGATAAAAGGACCTGAACGAGATTGCTTCCAAACTTCGGCAACGTTTTCTTCTTTGAAAAATCGCATCACAATTGGTGCATAGGGATCAATATCGTACAAAGCCATTCTATTCTGGATTTCTTGCGGAAGAGGCTGCTCAACTTTAGCACGTATAGAAGCGGGTAATCTTCCTTCACAAGCCGTCAATATTCCTATTACAAACAACACACACACAGAAAGGAAGCTGTTAAATGTCATCGCAAAAAACTCCAATCCAACACCCCCTCACAAAAAATGATTTATGCTAATGAGCGACCGATTTGAAGGTATTTTTCCCTTCGCTCTTGTTTAAGAACTTCACCATCTTTTCCCACCATAGCTTTTAAAGCTTCTGAAATAATCTCACCCGTTGCATCAATGGCAATCTCTTTACCACGATGCGCTCCTCCTAAAGGCTCTGAAATAATGCCATCAATAATCTTTAAGCGATACAAATCTTGAGCGGTAATACGCATATTCATTGCAGCATCTTTTGCACGGGCTGGATCACGCCATAAAATAGAAGCTGCTCCTTCTGGAGAAATAACAGAGTAAATCGCATGTTCCAACATATAAACTTTATTGGCAGCCGCAATTGCTATCGCCCCCCCAGAACCGCCTTCTCCAATAACAACGGATACAACAGGAACCTTTAAGCGCAAAGTTGCAGCCGTTGATTGAGCAATTGCTTCCGCTTGCCCACGTTCTTCAGCGCTTACTCCAGGATAAGCACCCGCTGTATCAATAAAAGTGAGGAGTGGCAAACCAAAGCGGTCAGCCATTTCCATAATACGGACAGCTTTACGATATCCTTCTGGACGTGCAGAACCAAAATTATAGCGCAAACGGGTTTGCGTATCGTGACCTTTCTCTTGACCAATGTAAGCAACGGCCTCCCCTTTAAAGCGAGCAAAACCAGCTTGAATAGCTTCATCTTCAGCAAATTTTCGATCTCCTGCCAAAGGTGTAACATCACTCAATAAGCGTTTAGAATAATCCATAAAATGCGGACGATCAGGATGACGAGCGACTTGTGTTTTCTGCCACGGTGTCAATTTTTTATAAATATCGTTCAATGCCGTCTGGGAACGTTTTTCAAGACGCGCAATCTCGTCGCTCATATCAAGACTGCCTTTTTCCTGAAAAATTTTTTTTAATTCAAGAATTTTCCCATCAAGATCAGCAACTGGTTTTTCAAAATCAAGATAATTATACATTTATACCAACTCATTCAGTGTCACTTATACACTTATAATTTTCTTTATAAAGTCTTTTTCCAAAACATCACCTTTTCTTTAACGAGCCTTTTGCGTATCGGCAAGGGGATGATGCTCATTGACCAAACGATAAAGCCCCTCTTCCAACACATGGGTATAAATCTGAGTGGTAGAAATATCAGAATGACCTAACAAATGTTGAACGGCACGCAAATCAGCACCATTTTGCAAAAGATGGCTAGCAAAAGCATGGCGCAACACATGGGGAGAAAAGCTTTCACTTGTTATTCCAGCCCTTTTAGCCAGATTTTTCAATTCCCGTGCCACAACTTGACGCGCAATATACCCTGTTTCTGAATGCGCCGGAAAAAGATAAAGACTTTTCGCATCTTTTCCTTGATCACGCAAATCCAACCACTGCAAAAGAACTTGATAGGCTTTTTTTGATAACAACACCATTCGTTCTTTTTTTCCCTTACCGCGAACCAAAAGACTGTATTCTTTCCCTCGAACAGCCTGCACAGGCAGACTCACCAACTCACTAATGCGTAAACCTGTTGCATAAAGCATTTCGCTCAATAGCTGAAGACGCAATGCGCGCAAATAATCCTTAGATCCATAATCTGCTTGATTAACTTCCAACTGCGCCAAATCAAGAAATTTTATCACCACATCTTCACTGATAATTTTGGGCAAAGGACGCCCTTGACGAGGAGCATCAATATCATGGGAAGGATCATCTGCTCTTAATCCTTCTGCGTAAAGAAACTGATAAAACTGACGCAACGTCGATAAACGGCGCGCTTGTGACGTTGCAGCAAAACCAAATGTATGCATGAGCGACAAAAGACCAATGAGATCCTCCTTTTGTGCAGAAAAAAGTGAAACCGAATGCGAAGACAATTCGTCTTGCGCCCACTGTAAATCATGCTGATAAGCTGCAAGTGTATGGGCAGAAGCGCCTCTCTCAGCACTCATCATTTCAAGAAAACGCTCTATCACAATATTACTTTTCATTGCTTCATTCTCAAGGAAAGAGTGAGCGAATCCAAAGGAATATCAACAGACATATCCACAGTTACGGGTTCAACAAAAATGACAAGAATGATCATTATACTAAAAAGAATAGCAAGCAAAATGAAAAGAATCATCAAAAGTCTGGTTAATGTCGGCATAAAATAATAAACTTTTCCAAAATACTCTATCTTTTATCCTACCGTATAAAGATTAACAGGAATTGACTTTAAAGCAGATAAATGGCGAAATAAGCTATGAAAAGTAATCGCCCCCAACATCCCCCTATCTCACAAATAAAAAGACAAATCTTATCTTCTCTCGATAACCAAGCTCTTGTGTTCGTTGGTCTTATGGGGGCAGGAAAATCAGTCATCGGAAAACGTGTTGCCACCATGCTTGATTTACCCTTTTATGATTCTGATCAAGAAATCGAAAAAGCAGCACAAATGTCTATCACAGAAATCTTTAAAATCTATGGTGAAGGAGAATTTCGTTCCCTTGAACAGCGTATTATTTTCAACCTCATCAAAAAGCGCCCTCTTGTCTTAGCAACGGGTGGCGGTGCTTATATCAATCAAGAGATACGAAAAACGATTCATCAAAATGGAATACCGATCTGGCTCAAAGCAGATCTTGATATCCTTATGCAACGTGTTTCCAAGCGTCCAACACGACCGCTTCTTCAAACAGCCAATCCTAAAGAAACGATGCAAAAACTCATGGAACAGCGTTATCCTCTCTATGCAAAAGCGAACGTAACAATTAACAGTCATAAAGAAAGCCCCCACAGTGTAGCAAAAAATGTCATACGATCTCTACAGCACTACCTCCATACAAAAAGATAACGATAGAAAGAACAAGCATGCAAGCCAAAACCGTCACCATTAAATTAGACAAGCACTGCTATGATATCATCATTGGTCCAGATCTTATTGCGCAAGCTGCTTTACAGATTAAACATTCTCTTAAACAAAAAAATTTTCATCAAATGCGTTTGGCAATCGTTACAGACACCAATGTTGCATCCCTCCATTTGGATGCATTACAAGCAGAGTTAACAAAAAATAAAATCCATACTTTCCCTATTATTGTAAAAGCAGGGGAACAATCAAAATCATTTTCAACCTTGCAAGTTGTCATTGATCAAATTCTTGCTGCACGTTTAGAAAGAGGTGACTGCGTTATTGCTTTTGGTGGTGGTGTCATTGGAGATCTAGCAGGATTTGCGGCAAGTATGATACGCCGCGGGATGAACTTTATTCAGATGCCTACAACGCTTCTTGCACAAATTGATTCCTCTGTTGGTGGAAAAACAGGCATCAACAGTCGACATGGTAAAAATCTTATTGGTGCTTTTTATCAACCACAATGCGTTATTGCTGATACATCTGTTCTTGATACGCTCCCACCACGTGAATTTCGCGCAGGTTATGCGGAAATGGTCAAATATGGACTCATTAACCAGCCTGATTTCTTTGAATGGCTTGAAAAAAACGGACAAAAAATTTTTTCTAATGGCGCGATAAGAATAGAAGCCATTGTTCGCTCATGCCAATTTAAAGCTACCATAGTCGCACGTGATGAATATGAAACAGGAGAGCGTGCACTCTTAAATCTCGGTCATACTTTTGGGCACATGCTTGAAACAGCAACCGCTTATGATTCAAAGCGTTTAATTCACGGTGAATCTGTAGCAATTGGAATGATTCTGGCACATCAATTCTCCGCACAACTAAATCTAGTAGCTCCCACACTCATAAATCGTATCGAAACACACCTTAAAGCTGTAGGTTTACCTACGCAATTAAAGGATATTCCAGGAGATCTACCAAATGCCGAAACATTAATGGCTCTCATTGCTCAAGATAAAAAAGTTTCACAAAATAATTTGACCTTTATTTTGTCACGCGGACTTGGCCAATCATTTATTGCAAAAAATGTTCCACCAGATTTAGTTTTATCCTTTTTGGAACAAAAATTAACAGAAATTCGTTAATTTGTATTGAATATAATTGATTCGTTTTTATACTTCTATTAAAGGAATAGTTATGATGATGTCTGCGTAGCTCAGTAGGATAGAGCACAGGATTCCTAAAGAAATTGGGCGCTTTTAGGAGAAATCCTTAAAGTGGATCTGCTCAAATTCGGGGAAAGCTTCATGGGCAAAACGATATGCCAATCCCGAGCCAAGCCTCTCTTCGCATGAGAGGAAGGTGTAGAGACTGAACGGGCAGCACCTAAAAAGCACGGAGCTTCAAGGTGAAGAGACAGTCCAGACCACAAACAGCTTGTAAAGCTGGCGGTGAAAACCGAAGTGGTATGAATCCTGGGGTCGCAGGTTCGAATCCTGCCGTAGACACCATCACGTAAGATAAATTACTTTTCATATAGGGAAGCATTATGAAAAAAACTCTACAAATTTTGGGATTTTTTTCCTCTTTATTATTTTTCAATGTTAGCAGTACCTTAGCTGCTGCTTTAGTCATTGAAGTGTCAGGCAATCCAGAAACACAAACCATAACCTATCAATGTGATATGGGAGCAAATAAAGAACGCGTTGAAGCAACCTATCACAACGCTGATGATATTTCATTGGTTAATTTCAAATGGAAAGGTGATCATATTATCGCTGCAAATGTTATTGCTGCTTCTGGAGCAAAATATGTAGGGGAGCAGTATATCTGGTGGGAAAAAAATAAAGAAGTAACACTTTATGACCTTAGTCAAGACCCAGAAGAAAAAAAGCCCATCATCTGTAAGGATGAATCACTGTTATTATTTTAAATAACTGAGGAAATATCATGAAAAAAATTGCTTTTATTGTAGGATTTTTTGCTTCTTTAAGCTTACCACTATTCGGTTCACTCAATGCTTTTGCTGGCTCTTTAGTTATTGAGGTTCCAGATGATCCAGAGCCAACAACAGAAGTTGCTACTTATCAGTGTGATACAGACACAGGCAAAGAACATGTTGAAGTAACCTATCTCAATGCTGGTAATATTTCACTTGTTGATTTCAAATGGCAAGGAAAGCGCATTCTCGCTTCCCGCAGCATAAGTGCTTCTGGAGCAAAATATATGGGAGGACCCTATATATGGTGGACAAAAGGAAACGAAGCCATGCTTTCTGATCTCATTAATGATCCAGAAGAAAAAAATCTTATTCAATGTGTAGAAGAGCAGAAAACAGAATAAAAAAGCTTACCGCATCTTAAAAATTAAAAATCGCTTTGGCTCGTATCACGTGACATTTCATTGGAAGTAGATGTTTGCTCTTCCATTTGACGTGATAAAAGAGCCAGCGGTTTTTCTAATTTATTTTCTGAATAGTGTCGATAAGCCGCTGCTTGTGATACCAGCATAGAAGCGACCGGTATTGTTACAAGTAAAAAAATCATCAACAAAAATTCATGAAAAACAAAATGATGATCTACAAAAGTTGAATAAAGAAACGACGCAATAAGAATACTGCCAGCGCCCCAACTTGTACTCAACGAAAGCATATGTAAACGCTTATAAAAAGTGGGAAGACGCACCAACCCTATCGTTCCAATCAACGTGAGACCAGACCCTAATATCAAAAAAACCGTAACAGCAAGTGCAACAACAAGCGATACATCATCCTTCATTCAATAATCTCTCCCCGCATAAGAAATTTTGCCAACGCAATACTTGATACAGGACCCAACAAGCCAATAATAAGCGCTGCAACAAAATAAATGGTTGTTCCTGAACGGATATCGAATGTAAGAAACAAAAGAATAGTGATGATATAAAGAGCATCCAACCCTACAATCCGATCTTGCGCCCGTGGCCCACGAATCAACCGAAATAGGGCGAGAATCATTGATAAACTTAAAAAAAACTGCGAGAGATAAAGCCCCCAATAAAGGATCACCATACTCATTAAAAAATCTCCAAAAGTAATTGCTCATAGCGTTTTTTGATCAATTTTTGGTAATCATATCCATCTTTAAAATTTAAAACATGAAGCAAAAGTTCACTATTCTTTCTATTATAGGCAATCCAAACAGTCCCTGGCGTTGCAGAAAGAATACATGCCAAAACAGCTAAAGCCGTGCGACTTTCAAGCGAAATGGGCACCACAATAAAACCAGACTGCTGCTTTTTAGATCTTTGGCTTAAAACGAAACAAGCCACAGCAATATTTGAAACGATAGAATCAATAAACACACGAAAAAACAGCTGAAAAACGGCACGCCAACTTTTAATCGTTATTTTTTCCGGCTCAAGAAGCCGCATCATCCAGCCCCCAAACAAAGCAATAATAACGCCTAAAAGCAATTGACCGAAACTAAAGCCATTTAAGATCAGCCACATAAAAATAATTGCTACGCTAGAAAAAGGGAAAAAATAACAATTTTTCATTGATGAATCCCCCTATTTTCAAGAGAAAAATCATCTAAAACACTGCCAATATAATTTTGAGGTTCATACAAAGTTTTGGCCGTTTCAAACATATAATGACTCACAGGACCTGCGACAATTGTAATCAGAAAACATAAAGCAAGCAGAACGGCAACGGGAGCAAATTCAATCACCTGTACCCGTGGAATCCTCCCTTCAAGAGAAACCCAAAAAGTTCGAATGCCCGTTCGTGTCATCGCAATCAAAGCAGCAAAACCAGATAGAGTGACAAAAATTATAAAAAGCCAATTGTGATAAACAGGTAGAGAGGTAGAAATATTTTCTTTGCTATGATTTAAGAGTGCCACAAACATCATAAATTTAGCAACAAAACCAGAAAAAGGGGGCAGACCAATAATCAAAAGTGCACAAAGACCAAAACAAGCCCCAAGAATGGCTAAAGTTACCGGTAAATAAGTCCCTACTTCATCTTCCTCCTCTTCTTCATCGTCTCCATAGACTTCCATAGTAACCGTCAAAACATTGGCTGCCACATCTTGACAGCGCTCAACCAACTCCACAACAAGAAAAAAAGCCCCCAGTGCCAAAGTTGATGAAACGATATAAAAGAGTGCACCTGCAATCAGTGCTGTATTGCCGATCCCAATAGCTGTCAACAATGTCCCAGAAGAAACCAAAACACTATAAGCTGCCAAACGTACCAAGATTTGGCTTGCCAACACCCCAATAAAACCAAAAGCCATAGTGGCAAGCCCACCGTAGAACAAAACCGTTTGACCAAAATGGCTAAAATATCCACTTTCAGGTCCAAACCATAACAATGTTAAACGTAAAATAATATAAATACCGACTTTGCTTAAAAGTGCAAAAGAAGCTCCAACAGGCGCTACAGCTGCACTATAAGTTGGCATCAACCAAAAATTCAATGGCCACACCCCTGCTTTAATTAAGAAAGCAATTCCCAAAAGCGCAGCCCCTATTTCGAATAAAGTCATATCGCTAGAGGCTATATATTGTATTTTTACAGCCAAATCAGCCATATTGAGGGTGCCCACAATTCCATAAATGAGTGCCGCCCCAACGAGAAAAAACAACGAAGCAACCAGATTAACCACGATATAATGCAACCCAGCACGCACACGTAAAGGACCAGAACCATGCAACGCAAGGCCATAAGAAGCTGTCAACATCACTTCGAAAAATACAAATAAATTAAATACATCACCTGTTAAAAAAGCACCGTTTATTCCAACCATGAAAAATTGCATCAATGACTGAAAATGAGGACCCGCTTTATACCAATGCGCCCGTGCAAAAACCAACGCCGCGCTGATCAACAAGCTAGAAAGCAAAAGCATCATAGCACTTAAGCGATCAAGCACCAAAACAATACCAAAAGGAGAAGGCCAATTACCAAGCCGATAAACATCCACAGCTGGTGCAACTTCAAGAGTACGCTTTACCAGTAAAACAGCCACGACAACTAACAATGCGGCAGAAAAAATACTTATGAGTGATTTTAATTTTGAACGGCGTTCATCATAGAAAAGAAGAAGGGCGCCAATACTTAACGGCAAAAGAATCGGCAAGATAAGAAGATGATGCACGCAAGCTTCCATCACTGTACCTCACGTCCATCAACGTGATCTGAACCTGTTAAACCGCGTGAAACCAACAAGATAACTAAAAATAAAGCTGTCGTTGCAAAACCGATCACAATCGAAGTTAAAACTAAAGCCTGTGGAAGAGGGTCAACATAATTCGCCGGATTGATCACCATCGTAGGATCAACAATTGGTGCTGCATTACTGCGCGGTCTACTCATTGCAAATATAAAAAGATTGACACCATAGGATATCAAAGACAAACCAAGAATGACTTGAAAAGTTCGGGGGCGCAAAATGAGCCAAATTCCAGATCCGACAAGAACACCAATGGCCAAAGAAAGAATAATTTCCATTAATTTTCCTTCTCTTTTAAAGCAGGTTTTTTACCGCTTCGGTAACTCCGTATTGATTGATGAGCAAGTGCAATTAAAATGAGAATCGTTGCTCCCAACACAAGAGAAAACACACCAAAATCAAACAAAAAAGCAGATGCTACAGGAACCTTTCCAATCAATGGCACATGAATATATTGGAAAAATGATGTTAAAAAAGGGTACCCAACAAACAAAGCCCCAGCTCCCGTTACAACCGATAGCAATAAGCCAAAGCTCATCCAGCGTAAAGGCAAAACTCTTAAATGATTTTCCACCCAACGAATATCCCGTGCAAGATACTGCAAAATAAAGCCTATTGCTAAAGTCACACCACCAACAAACCCACCACCTGGAAGATCATGTCCCCGCACAAATAAATAAAAAGAAAAAGCAAGAATAACGGAAAAAAGCCACCCCATAATAACAGAAGGAATAGCGAGATAATTCAATACTGTATCCCCTACATTTCGTTCCGGCTGTGCCTTATAAAAAGCTTCCTGAACACGTTGTTGAAATGGCGGCTCAATACTTTCAGGAGCAGGACGGAATCGACGCAAAAGAGCAAAGACAGTCAAAGAAACAATCCCCAAAACCACAACTTCTCCCATTGTATCAAAACCACGGAAATCAACCAGCAATACATTTACAACATTGCGACCACCAGCGCCAGAATAAGCATTTTTTAGAAAAAAATGAGAAACTGTTGTTCCTTGAGGACGTGTCATCATCGCAAAAGAGAGCCATGCAATACCAGCTCCTCCCATAGTTGCTATAATGAAATCACGAGCACGACGTAAACGCACCCCAAAATGAACAGATGTTGGAGCAGGATTATGCACACGCTTAGGCAACCAACGCAAACCAAGCAATAATAAAACAGCTGTCACCACTTCAACAACCAATTGCGTTATTGCCAAATCGGGCGCAGAAAGCCATAAAAAGGTTGCGCACATCATCAAACCTGCTCCCCCCAAAAGCATGAGTGATGCAAGACGATGAAACTTTGCTTGCCAAGCGACTAAAAGTGCACACAATCCACCGACCAGCCAAAGCGCGAGAAAAGGAATATCAAGTGGAAAAAGCGGTACCCCTCCTGGTGCAATGAAACCATCACGCCAAAGCAAAAGACCAACAAAAATAAAACATACAGCAAAAATCCAATGCAACTGGATTTGCAAACGGCGTGTTGACAAAACAGCTTCCACCGCACGAGCCCATTTCCAAGAAATAATCACAAGAATGCGTTCAAAAATACGCGGTCCTTTCAAATGACGAAAAAAGGGGGCTCCATCATCGCAAGATAAAAAATAACGCCGCCCAACAACATAGAGCAAACCACCCCCGAATAAAGCCACCAAACTCATTATTAATGGCGTATTAATCCCATGCCAAACAGCCAAGCTATAAGAGATCGTCATCGGTCCTAAAACAGACACAACAGCATTATCTAAAATAGGCCCGATTGTTAAATTAGGAAAAATACCAACGGCCAAACAAATAAACACCAAAAGTTCCATAGGTAAACGCATAAAATGCGGTGGTTCATGCGGAATTTTAGGTAATGTATGAGCTTTTGGTCCCCAAAAGACACCATGAATAAAACGGATAGAATAGGTCACACTAAACAGACTAGCAAGGGTTGCTACATAAGGAGCAATCCAATCAAGCCATGATTCCATGTGTGTTTCAACAGCTTCAGCAAAAAACATTTCTTTCGATAAAAAACCATTGAGCAAAGGAACACCCGCCATCGCCGCACTTGCTACTAAAGCAAGAGTCGCTGTAATCGGCATAGAGCGATAAAGACCTGTTAGCTTACGCATATCACGTGTTCCCGTTTCGTGATCAATAATGCCAGCAGCCATAAATAAAGACGCTTTAAAAGTAGCATGATTGGCCATATGAAAAATCGCAGCAACACATGCAAGGGGACTCCCAAGGCTTAAAAGCGTGGTAATCAATCCAAGATGACTAATCGTTGAGTAAGCAAGTAATCCCTTTAAATCTTGCTGAAACATAGAAAAATAAGCGCCAAGAAGAAGTGTTGAAAGTCCTGAAAAACCAACCAACCAAAACCAAGACTCTGTCCCAGAGAGTACAGGCCATAAACGAATCAACAAAAATAACCCAGCTTTTACCATCGTTGCCGAATGCAGATAAGCTGATACAGGTGTGGGAGCTGCCATCGCATTAGGCAACCAAAAATGAAAAGGAAACTGTGCACTTTTTGTTAATCCGCCTAATAAAATACAAATAAGGGCAGGACAATAAAGCGAACTTGATCGGATCACATCTCCAGACTGCAAAATTTTATCCAGATCAAAACTACCAACGATATACCCAATCAATAAAACCCCAATAAAAAGGGCAAAACCACCAAAACCTGTAATCGTTAAAGCCATACGCGCCCCTTCACGCGCACTCGCATTATGATACCAGTAACCAATCAACAAAAAAGAAAAAATACTGGTGAGTTCCCAGAAAACAACCAAAAACACGAGATTACCTGATAAAACAATCCCTGTCATTGAACCCATAAAGGCTAGAAAAAAAGAAAAAAATCGTGGTACAGAATCCGCGGAATCCATATAATAACGCGCATAAACAACGACAAGCAGCCCAATTCCTGTAATGAGCAAGCAAAAAAGCCACGACAGACCATCCATCCGGAGGCTCAAATCAGCCCCCCATTCTGGAAGCCAAGAAATATTTAAACGGATAATGTGACCGCCACGAATTGTCGGATAAAGCATGATTGTAAAAAGAAGACTAAAAAGAGCAATGCCCCCAGCAAACCACGCTTCATTATTTTTTGCTGTCGAACGAAAAAAGCCCATAACAGCACTTCCACAAAAAGGAAGCAAAATGAGCAATATCAACATTGCTTCCCGTGTCGCCATTCTTTCAGCTCCATCTTGCCTTTAATATTTTGTCATTGACAAAACAAAAACTTACATTTCCCCCCATTTCACACTTAATGATAATAAGATTGAATAAAACTTAAAAATATTTAAATTTTTCAAAAAACAATGAATGCTTGCATGGAAATGCTGCGCACCACACAATCTTTTCTTTTATTGTAAGAACAATAACGCTCACGACAAGGAGAGGAGCCCATTAAAATTTTATTTAATCCATTTCTATCCTTTAAAAAAGCGTGATAAACACTGTTTACGAGGCCCATGAAAAGGCTGAAAACTATTATCATTTATATTATAAGAGCGATAACGGGTACGACAAGATTCAATATGCTGTTTAAGCATCCATGGCTCTTTTTTTTCTGACTTTTCTGAGAAGGAAGTTAAAAATACTCTTTTAGCATCTGATACAACTTTTAATGATGCGCCTTTTGTGCTTAAGTGTGGTGATGTAACAAATGCCACTTCAGGATACCACCAATTATCTTTATACTTAACATAACCACGCCGATAATGATGATAACCCTTAAAACCATTCAGTTCTCTACGACCCGTAAAAATCAAAGGCTCCGAACTCTCTTGGATAGATGTTTGAGCAACCAGTTTGGCTTTAGCATCACTCCTATTTTGCTCCCAATTAACAAAGGTAGTTATTATAATGAAAAAACTGCTCACAAATATAAAAGCTAAAGCATAATGTAATTTTTTTTTCATACGCAAAACTCAAAATAATAAACAACAGCCGTTACAGAAAGCCCCTCTATTACTAGACAGAAACAGATTCTTTTCTTAAGATTCTTTTTTCTTGAGACATTCTGTTAGTCTTTGTACTAAACGTTTATCTCGACAATAAGATCCTTCAAAAAAGAATGAATAAATGATGATAAAAACCCCCTATTATCTTATAGACAAATCGAAACTCATCAAAAATATGCAAACGATTTCTCGTTTACGAGAAATGTCCGGAGCAAAAGTTTTGCTTGCTTTGAAATGTTTTGCCACATGGAGTGTTTTTGATTTAATGTCTGAGTTCATGGATGGAACCACATCATCATCCCTTTATGAACTGCGTTTAGGAAAAGAAAAATTTGGCAAAGAAACCCATGCTTACTCGGTTGCTTGGGCTGATCATGAAATTGATGAAGCCTGTGATTATGCAGATAAAATTATTTTTAACTCAATCCAACAACTTCAACGCTTTTCTGATGCAACAAAAACCATTCAACGCGGTCTAAGATTAAATCCAGGAATAAGTGCATCACATTTTGATCTTGCCAATCCCTCCCGCCCTTTTAGTCGCTTAGGAGAAACAAACCAAAGCGCTATTAAAGAAGTTCTGCCTCTTATCAACGGCTTGATGATCCATAACAATTGTGAAAATGCTGATTTTAATCTTTTTAACCAAATGCTTGGAGCTATGGAAGAAAAATTTTCAGAACTTTTTTCTGCTGTTGACTGGATAAGCCTTGGCGGTGGAATCCATTTTACCGCTGAAAATTATCCTCTAGAAGCTTTCGCAGAACGCTTAAAGCACTTTTCCAAAACCCATGGTGTCACTCTTTTTCTAGAACCAGGAGAAGCCGCTATAACAAAAAGTACCACCTTAGAAGTCAGTGTTCTTGACACATTGTACAACGAAAAGAATCTTGCCATCGTTGATAGCTCGATTGAAGCCCATATGCTTGATCTTCTCATTTACCGTGAAAATGCCAAATTGGAACCCAATCAAGGAGAACACGAAATTATGATCTGCGGTAAATCCTGTCTTGCTGGCGATATTTTTGGAACATTTCAATTTGAAAAACCTCTTAAAATAGGGGACAGACTGTCTTTTCAAGACGCAGCAGGTTACACAATGGTCAAGAAAAACTGGTTTAATGGTGTGACAATGCCTGCTATTGTTCTCAAAGAATGCGATGGTACATTAACACTGCAACGCCAATTTAGCTATAACGACTATCGGGAAAGCCTTTCATAAAGATAACCATAAAAAACGTCATACAACAGTATTAAAAAGGAGATAAACCTACAATGAAGAAAAATGTTCTCATCATTGGTGCTGGAGGTGTTGCACAAGTTGTTGCACACAAATGTGCTCAAAACAACGATATTTTTGGTGAAATTCATATTGCTTCACGAACACTCAAAAAATGTGAAGCCATCATTGCTTCCATTAAAGAAAAAAACTCCATGAAAGAACAGGGGGTTTTCGAAAGCCATTCACTCAACGCCATGAATGTAGAAGAAACTGTAAAGCTCATCCAAAAAATCAAATGCGAAATTGTCATTAATGTTGGTTCTGCCTTTCTTAATATGTCTGTTCTTTCAGCTTGTATCAAAACCAAATGCGCTTATATCGATACCGCCATCCACGAAGATCCTCTTAAAATTTGTGAGACTCCTCCTTGGTATGGCAATTATGAATGGCCACGGCGCCAAGAATGTGAACAAGCGGGTATCACTGCTATTTTGGGGGCGGGTTTTGATCCTGGTGTCGTTAATGCTTACGCAGCATTAGCCCATAAGTGTTATTTTGATAAAATCACAGACATCGATATTATTGATATTAACGCCGGAAATCATGGGCGTTGGTTTGCTACAAATTTTGATCCAGAAATTAACTTCCGTGAATTTACAGGACAAGTATGGTCATGGCAAAATAAAAAATGGACTTCCAATAAAATGTTTGAAGTCAGCCATGAATGGGATCTTCCTGTTGTTGGAAAACAAAAAGCCTATATGACAGGACATGATGAAATCCATTCTCTTTCAAAAAATCTTGATGTCCAAAATATCCGCTTCTGGATGGGATTTAGTGATCGTTATATCACTGTTTTTACCGTTTTAAAAAATCTTGGTCTCTTATCCGAACAACCCATTAAAACAGCAGAAGGACAAGAAGTCGTCCCTTTAAAAGTTGTAAAAGCTGTCTTACCTGATCCTTCCTCTCTCGCTCCAGAATACACAGGAAAAACCTGTATTGGGGATCTTATTAAAGGCGAAAAAGATGGAAACCCGAGAGAAATTTTTATCTATAATGTAGCCGATCATAAACAAGCTTTTCATGAAACCGGAGCACAAGGCATTTCTTATACAGCTGGTGTACCAGCAGCCGCAACTGCCCTTCTCATTGCCACAGGCGAATGGGATGTTAAAACGATGGTCAACGTAGAAGAATTACCACCCCACCCTTTCCTCAAATATCTTGATCATATGGGGCTTTCCACCTTTATAAGAGAACAAGAAGAGGATAAAAAATTACAATTTTAAATTTATCCCTATTAGGTTTGATCTTTTAAATTATCACAAAACTGTCAAATGAAAACAAACTTAATATTCTTATGAAATTATGTTTTTCCGAAAAATTTAGCTATCGGTTATATTTTGGCAACATTGGGATTTCTTAAAAACCTTAAAGGAAATCGAGATCACTTTTTAAGACACAGCAAACAATGATCAAGAAGAACAGAGAGGCAAAAATTGTTTTAGTCATACTGTATGACTTGCTATTGTCATCAAAAAGAGAGTGTCTAAACAAAAGATATAAAAATACCGCTCTTTTAAAAAAAGAGCGGTATTTTTAAAATATTTGATCGCTTCTTCATTTTTAAGGACAAAGATCTTCAATCCGTAGCAATCATTACACAATCCTATTTCTTTAAGAAAATTCCCCTTGGCTTCTCTTCTCATGGAATTCAAGCTATATATAACATATTGATTTATAATGATAAATTATTGTTTCTATAAACAATAGTCTGTAAATAATAGAGCTTCTTATCGACGCCTTTAGCTTGGCTCTCCACTTCATTGAACTCTATAAGCAAATTTTTCTCTGAATATACAAAAAACTGTAAGCATAGCTTACTTTTTTGCACATTAAATGAGAGACCCAAATACTATAGGATTCTCTCACTTCAAATTTGTTTATATTGAATTAATCAAAATCATTGCTTTTACATGTCACAAGCAGAAAGAGTCCGTATGAATAAAAGGTCACAGCAAAAAAAATACCTCTTATAAAAGCTCTCAAATAACCAAAAAGTGTATAAAAGGCTAATAAATATAACTTATGGTGCCGAATTATATCTTTTATTAAGTATAAAGATGATGGTGTATAATGGGTTTATATACTTCACAAAGAATTTTACAGTTATATTATTCACGAACACGCTATCGCGAAATAGGCTTGAGATTTTTGAGAGGTGTTTCCTTAAAACAAAGTACGCGAATAAGCTGAGAATCCTATCTTGAATATTTTATAACAGTATAAAAATACCTCATACGTAAAAATTTCCATAGACTCAATACGACTAAGCTCCCACCGCTCTAAACAAGTGTACACAACAAGATAATCAATCAAAACTGCAAAACTAAGATCTAAAACAACAATTATTGAAAAGCACACAACAAATTAAGTGGAATACCTCTATTAGTTTTATTCTTTCCAAAATGTTGTTGTATGCTTCACAAATATTGACTGCCCCTTGTGTTTTTTAAACTATACTTTTTAAAAGCTTTTTAAATATGAAGCGGTTTAGCAAATGTTGCCAAAGCTGCTTCACGCACCGCTTCTGATAAGGTAGGATGCGCATGACAACAGCGACCTAGATCTTCTGATGAACCACCAAACTCCATTAAAACTGCAATTTCGTGGATCATTTCACCAGCACCGAATCCAAGAATATGCCCCCCCAAAACCCGATCTGTTTTTTTATCAGAAAGGATTTTAACAAATCCATCACTCTTTTGCATCGCACGTGCCCGCCCATTAGCCATAAAAGGAAATTTACCAACATTATATTCAATACCGGCCGCTTTCAGTTCTTCTTCTGTCTTTCCTACACTTGCAATTTCTGGCTGTGTATAAACAACACTAGGAATAACATTGAAATTAACATGTCCTTTTTGACCTGCCAAAATTTCTGCCACAGCAACGCCTTCTTCCTCTGCTTTATGCGCTAACATTGGCCCTTTTACGACATCACCAATCGCATAAATTCCTGGAACATTCGTCTGCCAATGAGCATCAATTGCAATAAAGCCGCGTTCATCTACCTGAACACCAGCCTCACTCAAGCCAAGTCCTTGCGTATAAGGAGAACGCCCAGTCGCAATAAGCACAACATCAGCCTCTAAGGTTTCAGATTCACCGCCTTTGACAGATTCAAAACTCACCTGAGCTTTTGAATCAGATTTTGTAATAGCGGTTACCTTTGCACCCGTTTTATATTCAATCCCCTGTTTTTCCATTAATTTCTGAAATTGACGTGAAACTTCACCATCCATTGAGCCCAACACTTTATTAAGATACTCAACAATGGTCACTTTAGCCCCTAAACGGCTCCAAACTGACCCAAGTTCAGAACCAATAACACCAGCACCAACCACAATCATATGTGCCGGTACTCTTTCAAGTGAAAGGGCTCCCGTAGAAGAAACAATAGTCTTTTCATCAATTTCAACATTCACCCCTGGAATGCCTGAACTTTCTGAACCCGTAGCAATAATAATATTTTTTGTTTCAATTGTTTGTTTATGACCATCTCTGGCAACAACTTCCACGTGACCCGCACTCAAAATTTTGGCTGTCCCCAAAAAAGTATCAACTTTATTTTTTTTCATCAAAAAAGAAACGCCACTGGTATTGGCTGTCACCACAGCTTTCTTATGAACCATCATTTGTTCAAGATTAAGCTTAGATTTGCCAATAGAAATACCAAGCGTTTCAAAACCATGCTGGGTTTCAGCAAACACTTCTGAAGCGTGTAACAACGCTTTAGAAGGTATACAACCAACATTGAGACATGTTCCCCCTAATGTTGTACGCTTTTCAATAATCGCTACTTTAAGCCCTAGTTGCGCCGCCTTTATTGCTGCTACATAACCACCTGGACCCGCTCCGATCACAGCCACATCATAAGACATCCGTTTCTCCTTTCATCCTGAAAACTGTATTTTACAAATCAAGAACAAGGCGTTCCGGATCTTCTAAGCTTTCCTTAACACGCACAAGGAAAGTTACAGCTTCTTGCCCATCCACAATACGGTGATCATAAGAAAGCGCTAAATACATCATGGGGCGGATGACCACTTGGCCCTCAACAACCATTGCTCGCTCTTTAATCGCATGCATTCCCAAAATACCAGATTGTGGTGCATTCAAAATCGGTGTCGACATCAACGACCCATACACACCACCATTGGTAATAGTAAAAGTTCCGCCTTGCATATCAGAAACGGCTAATTTTCCATCACGCGCAAGACGTCCCAAACGGCCAATCTCCTTTTCAATCTCTGCCAATGACATTTGATCTGCATCACGCACCACAGGAACAACAAGCCCTTTATCGGTTCCAACAGCAATTCCGACATTGACATAGTTTTTGTAAACAATATCTGTTCCATCAATTTCGGCATTAACAGCAGGAAGTTCTTTTAATGCATGACAAACAGCTTTGGTAAAAAATCCCATAAAACCCAGTTTAACACCATGTTTCTTTTCAAAAAGATCCTTATAACGCTTGCGCAAATCCATCACCGCTGACATATCAACCTCATTAAATGTGGTTAACATTGCTGCTACATTTTGCGCATCTTTAAGACGGCGCGCAATTGTTTGACGCAATTTCGTCATACGAACCCGCTCTTCACGTGTTTCTGAAACAGGAGTTACAGAAGAGCTCATTACAGAGGAAGAAGGTGTAGGAGTATTTATCCTTTGTTCTAGTCCACCAAGAACATCTCCTTTAAGAATTTGTCCACGTTTTCCAGAACCTGCAATATCACTTTTCGCAACATTATTTTCAGCCATCAATTTTGCTGCTGAGGGTGAAGGAGGCATAGTACTGCTCGAAGCAAGCTTCTCCGATTCAGATGAAGCCGCTGGAACAGGTGTAGCAGAAGGTGAAAAGGACTGAGAAACACCCGCTTCGCCAGCTTCCACCGCTCCTAAAAGAGCATTGACTTCAACCGTATCGCCTTCTTTTGCAATGATTTCAGATAATTTCCCCGCAACAGGAGAAGGAACTTCAACCGTTACTTTATCAGTTTCTAATTCAACCAAAGGCTCATCCATAGCGACAGCTTCGCCAAGTTTTTTAAACCATTTGCCAACCGTTGCTTCGGTGACCGATTCGCCCAAAGTAGGAACACGGATTTCAGTAGTCATAATATTTTTCCATACATCAGAGTAGTAATAAATTAAGAACCTAACGCGTCTTTAAGAAACGCAGCCAGTTGTTCAAGGTGTTTCACCATTAACCCAGAGGCCGGTGATGCACTCGCAGGGCGCCCTGCATAACGAGCACGTGAATATTGCGCATTAATATGTGTCAAAACCCATTCCAAATAAGGCTCAATAAATGACCAAGCCCCCATGTTTTTTGGTTCCTCTTGACACCAAAAAACCTCTGCCTGCAAAAAGCGCGATAACACATTCACCAAAACTTTTGCAGGGAAAGGATACAGCTGTTCAACACGAAGGAGATAAACATCATCGATACCCTTTTTTTCACGTTCTTCATAAAGGTCGTAATAAACCTTACCCGTACAAAGAACGACACGGCGAATTTTATTATCTTTTTGCAACTTAACGACAGAATCTTTGAGACATTCTGCATCATCAAGCAACACACGATGGAAACTTGTTTCTGGTCCCATTTCGCTGAGAAGAGAAACAGCCCGCTTATGACGCAAAAGTGATTTAGGTGTCATCAAAATCAAAGGCTTACGGAAATCACGCTTAATTTGTCGACGCAAAATATGAAAATAATTTGCAGGGGTTGTACAATTAGCAACCTGCATATTATCTTCTGCACAAAGCTGAAGAAACCGCTCTAGCCGTGCAGAGGAATGTTCCGGTCCTTGCCCTTCAAAACCATGAGGCAATAAACACACAAGACCAGACATACGGAGCCATTTACGCTCTGCAGATGAAATAAATTGATCAAAGATGACCTGTGCACCATTAGAAAAGTCACCAAATTGTGCTTCCCAAAGTGTTAATCCTCGTGGTTCAGCAAGAGAATATCCATATTCAAAACCAAGAACAGCTTCTTCAGAAAGCATAGAATTAACAACTTCATAAAGTGCTTGTCCCTTTTGTAAATGATTCAAAGGAATATAACGCGCTTCATTTTCTTGGTCATAAAGAACTGAATGACGTTGTGAAAACGTTCCCCGTTCAACATCTTCACCAGAAAGACGAACCGGCGCTCCTTCTAAACAAAGTGAACCAAAAGCGAGAGCTTCAGCGGTTGCCCAGTCAACACCCTCACCCGTTTCAAAAATTTTAGCACGATTATTTAAAAAACGCTGTATCGTTTTATGAACATTAAAATTTGCTGGAACTTCGACAAGTTTCTGACCAATTTCCTTTAAAGTTTTTAATTCAACACCCGTTGTTCTGGAATGTTGCTCATCAGTATTACTAAAAGCTTTAATGCCGGTCCAGCTTCCATCAAGCCAATCAGCCTTATTAGGTTTATAAGAAGCACTTGCTTCCAATTCATCTTCAAGTTTATCGCGCCACAACTTTTTTTGTTGCTCAATCTCTTCTGAAGAAACTATTCCTTCTGCTATCAATTGATCACTATAAATCTGAAGTGTTGTTTTATGATTACGAATTGCTTTATACATAAGCGGTTGCGTAAAGGAAGGTTCATCGCCTTCATTATGTCCATAACGGCGATAACAAAACATATCAATGACCACCGGTTTATGGAAAATTTGACGAAACTCCATTGCTATCTTTGCAACAAAAACAACAGCTTCAGGATCATCACCATTCACATGGAAAATGGGAGCATCAATCATTTTTGCAACATCAGACGGATAAGGCGAAGAACGTGAAAAACGTGGTGCTGTTGTAAAACCAATCTGATTGTTGATAATAACATGAAGTGAGCCAGCAACACGATAACCTTTAAGACCTGAAAGACCAAAAGTTTCTTGGATAACGCCTTGTCCTGCAAAAGCAGCATCACCATGAATAAGCAATGGTAACACTTTTGAGCGCTCACTTAATGGGAGTGAATCTGTGTGCGTGGGTCCCACAAGTTGATCTTGTTTAGCACGTGCTTTTCCCATAACAACCGGATCAACAATCTCGAGATGCGAGGGATTAGCCAAAAGTGATAAATGAACTTTATTCCCATCAAAGTCCAAATCTGCAGTCGTTCCTAAATGATATTTAACATCACCTGATCCCTCTACATCATCTGGCTTATAAGACCCCCCTTTGAATTCATGAAAAATAGCTCTATGCGGCTTGGCGAGAACTTGTGAAAGAACATTTAAACGACCACGATGGGCCATTCCTAAAATAACTCCCCGCACCCCTAAAGTACTACCACATTTAATAATTTGTTCAAGAGCAGGAATCAGCGCTTCACCACCATCAAGTCCAAAACGTTTTGTACCTTTATATTTAGTATCTAAAAACTGTTCGAATCCCTCTGCCTGAATAAGCTTATTTAGGATAGCTTTCTTGTCTTGCTGAGTGAAAGCAATTTTTTTATCTCGCCCTTCGATACGCTCTTGGAGCCATGCTTTCTGGATTGGATCAGAAACATGCATATATTCCACACCAATTGTTGAACAATAGGTACGATTGAGAATTTCAAGCATTTGCGGAATAGTTGCATATTCCAATCCTAAAACATTATCAATAAAAATAGGACGCTCATAATCAGCAGGAGTAAAACCGTAAGCTTCTGGAGAAAGCTCTTTATAATCATCCAACTTTTCCGCCAATTGAAGAGGGTCAAGCTTTGCACGAAGATGCCCCCGTGCTCGAAATGCACGAATCATCATAATGGCATGAACAGAATCACGCGTTGCGCGGATAATATCTTGTTCACTGGACGTTTTTCCCTTTTGTGTCACCCCTGTTGCTGCTTTTTCCTTTAATTTATCACCAAGATATTTTTCAAGAGAAGACCAATCACCATCAAGAGCAGAAACCAACTCACCATCTGGCTTTAATGGCCAATGATCACGCTGCCATGTTGCTCCTTCAGCATTTTTGAGAACATCTTCTTTGTTATCATGAAGGCCTTCAAAAAAAGCACGCCACTGTGAATCAACACTGGTAGGATCTTTTTCATACTGAGCATAAAGTTGATCTATATAATCCGCATTCCCACCATAAAGAAATGACGTCTGTGCAAAAAGACTATTTATCTCGTCCTGCCTTGCCATATACCTCTCCGGAACATCTATTCCGTCTCCTTATATCTCTTTTCAACCTTTCAATGCTTACAAAGCAGATGAAGGGTCGAACATTCAGAAAAGTTTTACCTTTTTATACTCAAGTTTTTTTCACCTGAATTAAGAAAGTATTCTTATTCAGATGAAATTCTTTAGCCATTCAAAACTGACATCAAAGTCTTACCTATCTGTGATGGCGAAGGAGACACACGAATCCCTGCTGATTCCATTGCTGCAATTTTATCTTCTGCTCCACCTTTACCACCAGAAATAACAGCACCAGCATGCCCCATTGTACGACCTGGAGGAGCCGTACGACCAGCAATAAAGCCAACAACTGGCTTTTTACGCCCTTTTCTTGCTTCATCTTGCAAAAACTGTGCTGCTTCTTCTTCAGCAGATCCACCAATCTCACCAATCATAACAATAGACTGGGTTTCATCATCTGCCAAAAACATTTCCAACACATCAATAAATTCAGTCCCTTTAACAGGATCACCACCAATCCCTATAGCGGTTGTTTGTCCCAAACCTTCCTGACTCGTTTGAAAAACAGCTTCATAAGTTAAAGTTCCCGACCGTGAAACAACCCCAACAGAGCCTTTTCTAAAGATAGAACCAGGCATAATACCAATTTTACATTCGTTTGGCGTGAGAATACCAGGACAATTAGGACCAATAAGACGAGATTTTGAGTTTTCTAATCGCGCCTTTACTTTCACCATATCCATAACAGGAATACCTTCCGTAATACAGATAATTAAACGAACTTCAGCTTCAATCGCTTCTAGAATAGCTGCCGCAGCGCCTGCAGGAGGAACATAAATAACGGAAGCATCCGCGCCTGTTTTTTCTTTTGCCTCTGCAACACTAGCAAAGATAGGAAGAGTTTCACCTTTTGAACCCTCCCATGTTTCCCCACCTTTTTTAGGATTGACACCACCAACCATTTGCGTGCCATAATAAGCAAGCGCTTGTTCTGTATGAAACGTTCCTGTTTTTCCTGTAAGCCCCTGAACCAGAACTTTTGTATCCTTATTCACAAGAATTGACATCGCTTAAGCTCCCTTCACGGCTGCAACAATTTTTTGAGCAGCATCATCTAAATCATCAGCGGGAATAACATTCAAACCACTGTCATTGATAATCGCTTTACCCTGCTCAACATTCGTGCCTTCAAGACGAACAACCAAGGGAACCTTTAAACCAACTTCACGAACAGCAGCGACCACACCTTCAGCAATGACATCACAACGCATAATACCACCAAAAATGTTAACCAAAATGCCCTTAACATTTGGATCAGCCGTAATAATCTTAAAAGCAGCTGTCACCTTTTCTTTTGATGCACCACCACCAACATCCAAAAAATTTGCCGGTTCAGCTCCATAAAGCTTAATGATATCCATGGTTGCCATAGCAAGACCCGCACCATTGACCATACAACCAATTGTGCCCTCAAGAGCAACATAAGCAAGATCATGCTTTGAAGCTTCAATTTCTTTTGGATCTTCTTCTGAAAGATCGCGTAATTCTAAAATATCTGGATGACGAAACAAAGCATTATTATCAAAAGAAACTTTTGCATCAAGAACACGCAAGTGACCATCTTTCATCACAATAAGCGGATTGATTTCTAAAAGGCTCATATCTTTTTCACAAAATGCCTTATAGAGAATTGGAAAAAGCTTTTCACCATCTTCCCGTGCACTATCATGCAATTCTAATGCATCACAAAGTCTTGCACAATCAGCAGAAGTAACCCCCTCTGTCACATCAATGGGCAATGTGAAGATTTTTTCTGGTGTTTCTTCAGCAACCGTTTCAATATCCATTCCACCTTCTGTTGAAACAACAAAAGCAATCCGACCAACGCTACGATCAACCAAAAGTGAAAGATAAAGTTCGCGCTCAATATCGGCACCATCTTCAATATAAAGACGATTGACCTGTTTACCCTCTGGACCAGTTTGTTTGGTTACCAAAGTTTTTCCGAGCATTTCTTGAACATTTGCAACAACTTCTTCAACAGATTGTGCAAGCCGAACACCACCCTTTGCATCAGGACCAAGTTCTTTAAACTGCCCCTTACCACGACCACCAGCGTGTATCTGACTTTTAACCACATAGAGAGGTCCGGGCAATTTTTTTGCCCATTTTTCAGCTTGCTCGATAGAATAAACAGCAACCCCATTGGCAATGGGTGCTCCATATTCATGAAGCAGACGTTTGGCCTGATACTCATGGATATTCATGCATTTGTCCTTTTCTTTTATAGATTATTATTAATCCTAACGTTCTAATATTCTAAAATACTTTATTTTAATGAATGAAATCTTGTTCTATTTACTTGAGACTAGGCACAAGAGCAATACAAGCTTCACAAAGCTTTTTAACCGCATTTACGGAATAATCAAAAGCATCTCTTTCCTCTTTATCAAGATCAATTTCAATGACCCTTTCAACACCACCCGAACCAAGTACAACAGGAACACCAACGTAGGTATCATTAACCCCATATTCCCCTGAAAGATAGGCTGCAACAGGCACAACACGCTTAGTACCTTTTAAATAGGCTTCAGCCATAGAAACAGCAGAAGCAGCTGGTGCATAATAAGCAGAACCTGTTTTTAACAAACTAATAACTTCTGCACCACCATCACGAGTACGTTGAATAATTTGATCAATTCTTTCCTGTGTTGTCCACCCCATTTTAACAAGATCAGGCAAAGAAATACCACCAACTGTTGAATAACGCACCAAGGGCACCATTGAATCACCATGCCCCCCTAAAACAAACGCTGTCACATCTTTAACAGAGACTTTAAATTCTTCAGATAAAAAATAACGAAAACGCGCTGAATCCAGAATACCAGCCATACCAACCACTTTATGCACGGGAAGACCTGAAAATTTCTGCAATGCCCACACCATTGCATCAAGAGGATTTGTGATACAAATAACAAAAGCTGAAGGTGCATATTTTTTAATCCCAGCACCAACTTGTTCCATGACTTTTAAATTAATACCCAAAAGATCGTCACGGCTCATGCCAGGTTTCCGTGCCACCCCTGCTGTTACAATAACAACATCAGCCCCTTCAATTGCTTCATAAGCATTTGCACCTTTTAAATGAACATCAAAACCATCGATGGGAGAAGATTCAGCAATATCAAGAGCTTTACCCTGTGGCATACCTTCTGAAATATCAAATAAGACCACATCACCAAGCTCTTTAAGCCCAATAATATGTGCTAAGGTACCCCCAATCATACCTGAACCAATGAGAGCTATTTTTTTTCGTACCATTTTATTTTTTCCTAACTTTTAGATAATTCAGCGCACACTCATCAACGCCCATATACTGAATATTTTCGACTTCGACCATATTTAAACAATATCATAAAAAGGAGTAAAGAAATGAAATTTACAAATTTCTCTCCTTACAAAAACAACAACCCTCCGCAGAAACAACTAATAGAAAATTATCATGATGTATCGATAAAGTGAATTTTAAAAAAATACAACAGAATTATTACATTTCTTTAATTTCAAAGAGTTATTGTTTTTACAGTTTACGTAAAGGTAAAAGTATAATCAACGCTTCTTCTTCAAAAGAAAATGTTCTTCCCAAAACTTCAAATAATCGTAGCTTTGCATTTCAAAAAGACGTGACTGTGTTCTTTGAAATTCAAATGTTTCCGTGGTCTGAGCATGCCCCTTATACAAATCCTTAACCCCTGCTGCTGCCGACATAAACAACCGGATGTTGCGTTCATAAAGAATATCAATAAACAAAATGAACCGTTTTGTTTCATTGCGACATGTATCATCCATGATCGGTACATTATCGATAAAAATCGTATGATAACGCTCCCCTAATGCCAAATACTCAGCTGCGGCCAAAGGCTTTGTGCACAAATCTCGATAATCAAAGCGTGCACAACCCGCAGCAAAACGAGGAATAGGGATAAGGCGCCCTCTTATAGAAAGCTCATCAGATATTTCCTTATGTCCTTGCAACACAACTGCCCATGCTTGATCCATACATTCATCTGCTTTTTTCCCTAATGGTGTTACATACACAGACTGTAGATTTGATTTTTCAAGACGATAATCTGTTTTTGCATCAAGATTAACAACACGAACATAGGCTTTCAAAGTTTGAATAAAAGGCAAAAAGAGTTCACGATTCAAACCGTTATAATAAAGATTATCCGGCGCCACATTTGAAGTCGCAATAAAGAAAATTCCCTTATCAAACAAAGCAGAAATAAGGCGTCCCAACACCATGGCATCAGCAATATCTGTTACACTAAATTCATCAAAACAAAGCACCTTTGCTTCTCGTGCAAGATCTTCAGCAACAGCTAAAATAGGATTATCTTGTTTAGATTTTTCACGCCCAGATGCTTGACGATAAACATTAATACGCTCATGCACATCAGCCATAAAATCATTAAAATGAGCGCGCTTTTTATGGTTTTTAGGCAAACAAGAAAAGAACAAATCCATGAGCATGGTTTTACCCCGTCCCACTTCACCATAAATATACAATCCCTGAAAAGAACTATTTTCATCCCCTTGTTTTGCAACATGAGCAAAATTTTGTCTTTTCTTTTTAAATATTATTTTAAAAAAAGACCAAAATATCCAATACCAAGGACGAGAAGCATTTTGTTCCGAAATTTTTTTTAATAAATGATCAAAGTGCTCTGTTACAGCCAATTGAGCTGGATCAAAACGGACTTTTCCTTTAGAGACCAGTTCCTTATAGCGTGTTGAAACGAGAATCATCCAAACAACCTTTTTCCAACCGTTTTCAATGAAAAACACAAATTCTTTTCACTAATCTGCTCTTATAGCTTATTTTTTCATAAACGGTCAAAAATGATCTAACGGCTTAAAACAACAGGATGATCATCAAGTGTACGTCCCTCAAAACGATCAAGATTTGAAGAATAAAGAGCGATGATAACACGCCCAGAGTTATTATAAAAATATAATCTTTTTCCTTTAACAGCCCACGATCTCACTTGGGAAGCAATTCCTGGACAGTGTAAAGGGCCAGCACGGTACCCTTGTCCAAATTTTGTTTGTGGCGTTGCAATCCGACAAACTTTACCCCCTACAGAAAGATTCCATACCCCGGCAATGCTTGCAGGAAACAAATCATTGGCATTGCTCGGCAATTCGAGACTAGCCATTCGTCCATCACTCTGAGAATCTCCTTTCTCATACATCGAAGCGTTTGCATCTTCAGATATCGACGAAGAAGCATACGATGAATCAGTCACTTCCAATGTTGTCATTTGTTGAGATGGATAAAAAACTTCTAATGCGTTGCTACTGTCATTACTGTCAAACCGCATTGTTGAACATCCCCCTAAAAGCATTACTGTTGACATTGCAACGAAAAACGAAATTTTTGAAAACGACATATCTGTACTCTCTCCCACGACAATAAATAAACCCACAAAAAAATTAAGTGAATATTCGTTATAATTACAAAGATAAATTAACAAATTAAAAAAAACAGGATTAAAATCACCTATTTTAAATGAAAGTAAGTTATGTATCCAATTTTATATTTATTAAACACTAGAAATTTATAAGATTTTCAGTCATATATCCCTTGATAAGTAATTATTAGAAATAGAGAAATTTCATGAAAACGCCATTTAGCAAAATGGACGGTCTTGGAAATCAAATTATTGTTGCTGATATGCGTGAAAGCACACAGGCTCTTACACCACAAGCAATCCTTGCTTTATCGGCAGATCCCGAAATGCATTTTGATCAAATCATGGCTATCCGCAACCCAACAAAGAACGAAGCCGACTTCCACATCGAAATATGGAATGCTGATGGTTCAAAGGCTAAAGCTTGTGGCAATGGTACCCGCTGTGTCATTGCATGGCTCACAGACCACAATTTTGGTGAAAATTTTCGTTTAGAAGCACCCACTGGAATTATTGAAGGAAAACGGCAGGCCGACAACCTCATCTCTGTTGATATGGGATGCCCAAATTTCAATGCAAAAGAAATGCCTGTTTCACGTGAAATAGTTGATACAAATCATATAGACATTACGGCTGGTCCCCTAAAAGATGCTTGCCTCATATCTATTGGCAATCTCCATGCTATCTTTTTTGTTGAAAATGATGTTCAACATATTCCTTTAGAAAAATATGGACCAAAACTTGAACATGATCCCCTTTTTCCAGAACGATGCAATATTTCCATTGCTTGCATAACGTCAAAGAAAAGTCTAAATTTACGTACATGGGAGCGAGGAGCAGGACTAACACAAGCATGTGGGAGTGCTGCTTGTGCCGGTGCAGTGGCTGCTTATCGACGTAGTCTGACACAGCGCCATATTGATGTAAACTTACCAGGGGGAAAACTTAATATTTTTTACCGAGAAGACGATCACATTATCATGACGGGACCAATAAAATATCAATTTAGTGGTTTTTTAAACCCTTTAACAGGCTGCTATAAAAAGGATAACTCTTGATGGCAGTAGAAATTGTAACTTTTGGTTGTCGACTCAATAGCTACGAATCGGAAATCATTCGCAAAGAAAGCACTTCTTCAGGGTTAGACCAGCTTAAAGATGGTGCGATTATCTTTAACACCTGCGCTGTCACGGCCGAAGCCGTACGACAAGCAAAGCAAGCTATCCGCAAAGCGCGACGTGAGAATCCTCATGCCCGCATCATTGTAACAGGATGTGCTGCCCAAACAGAAGCACAAAATTTTGCCTCAATGACAGAAGTGGATCTCGTTTTAGGAAACGAAGATAAACTTCACGCCCATTCTTATCGTCAACTTCCTGATTTTGGTATTAACCATTCCGAAAAGGTGCGCATCAATGATATCATGGAAGTACAAAAAATTGCTCCCCATATGGTCAGTGCAATGCAAGAACGCACCCGCGCTTTTGTACAAGTGCAAAACGGATGCGATCATCGCTGTACATTTTGCATTATTCCTTATGGACGTGGACCATCTCGTTCAGTTCCCATGGGGGCTGTCATAGAGCAAATTAGAAAACTGACAGGCGAGGGGATTCAAGAAGTGGTCCTTACAGGTGTTGACCTTACAAGTTATGGTCACGATCTGCCTGGAAAAGCGACTCTAGGAAAATTAACTTCAGCCATTTTGCATCATGTCCCTGACTTAGCCCGATTACGCTTATCATCTATTGATTCCATTGAAGCAGACGAAGAACTCATCAATCTTTTAGCCTATGAAAAAAGGATCATGCCTCATTTGCATTTATCTTTGCAAGCAGGCGATAATATGATTTTAAAACGGATGAAACGCCGTCATTTACGTGAACATGCTATTCAATTTTGCCAAGAATTGCGTGCCAAACGTCCCACAATGGTTTATGGTGCCGACTTGATTGCTGGTTTTCCTACGGAAACAGAAGAAATGTTTCAAAACAGTCTTGCTTTAATCAAAGATTGTCATTTAACCCACCTTCATGTTTTCCCCTTTAGTCCAAGAGAAGGTACACCTGCCGCACGGATGCCACAAGTCAACCGTAAAATAGTTAAGATGCGTGCTGAAAGATTGCGTAAAGCAGGTGAGGAAGCTTACCAAAAACATCTTGCTCATTTACAAAACAGTCAACAAACAATTCTCGTTGAAAAAGACGAAATTGGACGAACAGAAGATTATACTCTTGTACAAATTAAAGGTGCCAAAGCAGGAACAATTGTTCAAGCCCTTATCATTAACCATGATGGCGATAAATTAATTGCTGTCCTTCCAAAATTAAACGCTGCTTGAGCCGGAAAACTCTTATGACAAAATCTTTTATAAAAAAAATATTCTCTTTTAACAAATCTAAAGATCAGGAAATGGAACAAATGTCTATTCCTGATAAAAGCGATATAATAGAAGAAAATGAAGACAAAAATGAAAAGACAAAAAACGACCAAATCTCTATAGATGCAGAAAAAGAAGAAAAAATAAAAAATAAAAAGTCAACACCTACAAAACATGATGATCTCCCCCCATATTCTGATAAAATTCCCTCTTATGGCAAAATTATCGTCACAAACACCATCTGTGAAAAAGAAAGTGAAGAAACTTTACCTGAACCCTCTGTTGAACAAAAAAAGACAGCATGGTTTGGACGCCTTAGAAAAGGTCTATCCCTTTCTTCACAACGCCTAAGCGGATCAATCAGCGATCTTTTTTTAAAAAGAAAACTTGATGAAGAGACATTACAAGAACTCGAAGATATTCTTATTCAAGCTGACCTTGGTGTAGAAACAGCAACACGCATCACGAATACTTTAGCTTCCAGTCGTTATGGAAAAGATCTCTCCTCAGATGACATTCATACGATTGTCGCTGATGAAATCAAAAAAGTTTTGGAACCTGTTGCAATGCCATTAGAACTTGATCTCAGTCATAAGCCTCATGTTATTTTGCTGGTAGGTGTAAATGGTACGGGAAAAACGACAACAATTGGAAAACTTGCCGCCAAATTAACTGAAGGAGGACTAAACGTTATGCTTGCTGCTGGTGACACTTTTCGAGCCGCAGCGATTGAACAATTACATATTTGGGGTAAACGTATTGATTCTCCTGTTATTTCAACCAAATTGGGTGCAGATGCCGCAAGTTTAGCCTTTGATGCTTTTGAGAAAGCAAAAAAAGCAAACAGTGATGTATTAATTATTGATACAGCGGGGCGTTTACAAAATAAATCTGAATTGATGGATGAGTTGGCAAAAATTATTCGTGTTTTAAGAAAACACTCCCCCCAAGCGCCCCATACAATCCTTCAAACGCTTGATGCAACGACCGGACAAAATGCACTCAGCCAAGTGGAGATTTTCCGTAATATTGCCGGTGTTAATGGTTTAGTCATGACAAAGCTAGATGGGACTGCACGAGGAGGAATTCTTATCGCTATCGCAGCAAAACATAAATTACCCATTTATTTTATCGGTGTAGGAGAGAATATTGAAGACCTTCAACCCTTTTCTGCTTCTGACTTTGCCGAAACTATCGTAGGAAAACATGCATGAAACAACCTTTATCTAACCCTAATTCACACAATAATGCTGAGAAAAATATGAACAATAATAAAAAAACTTCCCTCTCACCAACACTTAAGTTTCTCTTAGAAATGGGACCATTGGTCGCCTTCTTTTTTGCCAATTATAAGGGAGAATGGTTGATAAAAAACATTGAATTTTTTCAAAATTTTAGTAAGCCTATTTTCCCTGCAACAGCTATTTTTATGGTAGCAATTATTATTTCTCTAAGCTTCTCATGGATTCTTGCAAGACAAGTTCCTATTATGCCTCTTATTTCCGGAATATTTGTTCTCGTTTTTGGCTTTCTAACACTCTGGCTTCATAATGAAACTTTCATAAAAATGAAACCAACAATCATTAACAGCTTATTTGCTTTTATACTGTTTGGTGGGATGTTTTTTAAAAAACCACTTTTACGTTATGCTCTTGACTCTACCTTAAAACTTGATGATTTAGGCTGGCAAAAACTCACCTATCGTTGGGCATTTTTTTTCGTTTTTCTTGCCCTTTTAAATGAAATCATTTGGCGCAATTTTAGCGATAATTTTTGGACAAGTTTCAAAGTATTTGGCGTTATGCCTATAACAGTCCTTTTCATGCTTACTCAAATGCCTATCATTATGAAACATTCAAAAGGACTTTTTACAGAAGAGGAGAATTCTGATTCTTAAACAAAATGTACCCATAATCATAAATTATCTTTCAGTTTCATCGTTGCATGCTGTTCATGGAAAAAAGACATGCTGATTGAGCAATTTATCTGTCGAAAAGATAATTTTGGTGTGCTTATTCATGACGAAAAAAGTGGTATGACAGCCGCAATAGATGCTCCTGAAAGCAAAGCAATTCACAACGCTTTAAAGCGTCGTAATTGGACACTTCATACTATTTTTGTGACTCATCATCATCATGATCATGTAGAAGCTCTTGCAGAATTAAAACAAGTGTACAATGCTATAGTTTTCGGGCCAGCAGCAGAAAAAAACAAGATTTACCATCTTGATCAAACACTTCAATCTGATGAGAAGCTTCTCTTTGGTTCTCAATCGCTCTTAGCTCTCTCAACACCTGGCCATACGTTAGGAGCTCTATCCTACTATTTTCCTGAAAAAAAATTACTCTTTGCTGGAGATACGCTTTTTTCACTTGGCTGTGGACGTCTTTTTGAAGGAACAGCAGTACAAATGCTGAATTCTTTAAAAAAACTTTGTAAACTCCCTGATGAAACGCTTCTCTATTGTGGACACGAGTACACAAAAAATAATGCTCTTTTCGCATTGACACTTGATCCGCATAATCAAAAACTTCAACAAAGAGCAGAAGAAGTTTTGTCATTACGCGCAAAAAATGCCATGACTCTCCCTGTCACTTTAGGGCAAGAAAAAGCAACAAACCCCTTTCTTCGCTGGAATGATCCAGCAATCAGAAAAAATCTTTCAATGAAAGATTCTACCGATGAAGAAGTTTTTGCTGAAATTCGAAAAAGAAAAGATAATTTTTAGTTATGTTTAAACTCGCATTGTGATTTTTCTTTCTTTACCCTTTTGTATCATATGCTTAAGAAACAAAAAACAGACGATTCTTTTTTATATCACCTGTCATCGGCAATTATCCCTTAACAAAAACTTTTCTTTTAAAGTTAGAAAAAATTGAAAAAGAATGTAAAAATTTGCTTCCAAAAACAGAAAATGATTCTTTTACTTATGACTCTAACGTTTTCTCTAATATTGAAAACTACACTGCCTATATTTCTAGTAAACCGAAATTTGTAAATATTTTGAGAGAAAATAATATTACACTAAAAGATTTTGCTGCTGGAACCTTAACGCTTGAAGGAATATTAATGCTTATTACATTTGCATCCGAAAAAGAATATTCGTCTGAGAAAAATATTGTATTTTTAAAAAATCTTGAATTTGTTAAAAAACATTTTTACAAAATAACGACTCTTTTAGGAAACTGTCAAAAACTCATTTTGAGCAACTAATAAGTTATGAGATATAGAAAAATAACAATCCATTTCTATAATAAGTCATGTATTGATTTATAATGATAATTCACTATTTTATATATTGAATCGATAAAAAACATCCGCTTACATGTTACAAGTGAAGAGGATCGTGTGGAGTGGAACTCTACAATAAAAATACCTTTGATAAATAGTCTTAAGTACCAAGGACTTTGTAGTACAGTGAGAACTGGCAGAATGTGTGATGATGCGGCTTGCTTTTTCATAATTCATAAAGATAGAGAGCTCTACTTATACTATTTCACGGACACCGTTCAAAACTGGACTTGAAAGCGTAAGATGCCCTTTTAAAAACAAGTGCATGAATTAGTGATCCAATGGCGTTCTACTCTTCGTTAGAGATATGTCTCTATCAAAAAGTCATCATATTTTCACCATTCCGAACAATTACCTTATATTCCTATTATATTTACAAATGATTTTTATAAAAACAAAGAGCAACAAACAGAAAGTTTCTTATTAAAATTCGCAAAAGAAAGGATAGTTTTTAGTCATGTTTAAATTTGCATTGTGCTTTCTTTTCCTTTTTCCTTTTGCATTACATGCTCAAGACAAAAAGCAAGAAACGAACAATCCTTCTCTTATATCATCTCCTCTTGAAAGTTACCCCTTAACAGAAGATATTCTTTTAAAGCTGGAGAAAATTGAAAAGGAATGTAAAAATCTACCTCCAGAACCGCAAAAAGAAAATACAAAAAGTGATCTTATTACTGATGATGATCACATTGAAGGATATATCGCTTATATTTCTAGTAAACGAGGACTCATGAATATTTTAAGAGAAAATAACTTTACACCAAAAGAATATGTCATCGCTCACCTAACACTTCAAGAAACATTGAATATGATTACAGATGAAGAAATTTCTACTTATGAACAAAACTTTGTACTTTCCAGTAATATAGAATTTGCTAAAGAGAATATGTATAGAATAATCAAAATTTTAAAAGGGAATTGTTAAGAAAACTCTTTTTTAAATAATTGATTAACTTTGTAAACGACGGCAAATTTCATCTAATTGTTCTAATGAAGAATAGTGTATTTTTAAATCGCCACCTTTTTTACCGTGACGAATAATAACTTTCATTCCAATAACATCTGCAAGTAATTTTTCTAAAGATTTTGTTTCTGCATCTTTTTCTATAGTCGTACGTTTTTTAGTTTTAGGATTAGCCTGTTCATATGCAAGTATTTCCGTTTGACGTACCGAAAGCCCTTCACGGATAATTTTTTCAGCTAAATCTTGTGGATTATCAACGGTTATAAGACAACGAGCATGACCTGCAGAAAGTTGTCCATCCATTAAGAATTGTTGAACTTTTTCTGGAAGTTTTAACAAACGAAGTGTATTTGCAACATGACTACGACTTTTTCCAATAACTTGGGCTAAATCCACTTGTGTATAATCATGTTCATTCAACAGCATCTCATATCCCTTTGCTTCTTCGATAGGATTCAGATCAGCCCGCTGAACATTTTCAATAATAGCCAATTCCAAAGCGGTTTTATCATCCACATCACGAATAATAACGGGTAATTGACTTAAATTTGCACGTTTTGCTGCACGCCAGCGCCGTTCACCTGCTATCAATTCAAACCGATGAGGATGATCTTTTAAAGGTCTTACAACAACAGGCTGAACCACACCGTGCTGACAAATTGATTGTGCCAAATTATCAAGCTCTATTTCAGTAAAATGACGCCGCGGATTATGAGGATTACATGAAATAGCTTCAAGAGAAACAAATCGTTCGGAAATGCTACCGGATTCCGTCAATTTATCAAAACTTGATGAACGTGCAAGATTATTGTTTAAATTGATATCTCCAATCAATGCCGCTAATCCACGTCCTAGTCTTTTTTTTGAGAGATCATCATTCATAATTTTTCTCTTTGAATTTTTAGATTATTTTTTATATTTCTAAGCAGCAGCGCGGGCTTGTTTTTCACGTTGAATCATTTCTGATGCTAGACGCAAATAAGCTTGGCTTCCAGCACATTTGAGATCATAAAGCAATACAGGCTTACCAAAAGAGGGTGCTTCTGATACTCTTACATTTCGTGGAATAACAGTACGATAAACTTTATCTCCCATAAAAGAACGTACATCTTCAACAACTTGATTTGAAAGATTATTACGTCCATCATACATTGTTAGAACGATACCTTGGATTTCTAAAGATGGATTAAGAACGGACCGTACTTGTTTTACTGTTTCAAGCAATTGACTTAAACCTTCAAGCGCTAAAAATTCGCATTGCATAGGTACCAAAACAGAATCTGCAGCCCCCATGGCATTCAATGTAAGAAGATTAAGTGATGGTGGACAATCAATTAAAATATAATTGAACTTTTTTTCCATTTCCGGATCATCATAGAGAGCTTTACGTAAGCGTTGAATACGATCTTGTGATGAGGAAATTTCCATCTCCACTCCTAAAAGATCAAGTGTAGAAGGAACAATATGAAGATTAGGTACGGCTGTTTTTAAAGCTGCTTGTGTAATCGAAACGCCTGAAACCAAAACATCATAAGACGATAAAGGTCGGCTATTACGATCAATTCCTAAGCCTGTACTTGCATTACCTTGTGGATCAACATCCATAATAAGGACATTTTCACCAATGGCTGCTAAAGCTGTTGCAAGATTAATTGCTGTGGTTGTTTTTCCCACTCCACCCTTTTGGTTTGCAATAGCGATAATTCGTGTTTCGCTCATTTTGCTTTACCCTCTAATATGATCGAATATGAGAAATTTCCAAAATAACAGAATTTTCATCAATTTTACTTGTATGTTTTAACAGATCAAAGTGCCAATTGGCAGAGGCATTTTTTACTTCTGTAGCGTAATCCCGACCTTTTTGCAAAAGAGCGATTGTTTTTTCTGTTAATAAAGGAAAAATAAGCTGTAAAAGCTCATTGAGCGGCGCTAATCCCCGTGCCGTTATAATATCAGATATGGGAATTTTTTGATAGATATCTTCAATTCTAGCATGATAAACCGTTGCAGGAAGATTAAGTTGAGCAATAACTGTTCGCAAAAAAGCAACTTTTTTTCCATTGCTTTCAACAAGATTAATATGTCCTGATCTTTTTTCTTTCAGAAAGATAGCAATCACAATTGCGGGAAAACCTCCTCCTGATCCTAGATCACACCACTGTAAAGAATGACTACACAAAGGAAAAATTTGTGCTGAATCTAAAATATGCCGTGTCCATAGATCTGGTATTGTTGCAGCAGATATCAAATTAATGTGCGCATTCCATTGAAGTATTAAAGACTCAAACTGAATTAAATTTTCCATCGTTTCACGTGAAACAGAAGGAACAATATCTAATAGTTGCTTATATTTTTGTTCTATAGAAGAATCCATTAAGCTTTTTTAGCCTTTTCACGTCGTTGACGTTGAATATATGTAATAATAAGTGATAACGCGGCGGGTGTCATACCATCAATTTTTTGTGCATCAGCAATTGAACGCGGCGACACTTCTTGAATTTTTGATTTAAGTTCGTTTGAAAGACCTGAAATTGCCTGAATATCAAGAGATGAAGGAATTTCCAAACGCTCATCTCTTTGAAGAGAGGCAATATCTTGTGCTTGTTTATCTAAATAAACCGCATATTGTGCTTCAATTTCTAAAGATTCTACCGTTTTAGAATCAATGGCTTGTAATTGTGGCCAAAAATGTGAAAGACGCTCTAAAGTCATATGAGGATAAGCGAGAAAATCATAAGCCGAACGCCGAATTCCATCATGATTCACGTGTAATCCATGAGCAGAAGCTTCATTAGGTGTTAAAAAGAGATTTTTGCATATTGATCGTGCTTGATCAAGCCGTTGTTGTTTTTTCTGATAACAATCCCAACGTACTTTACTGACAATCCCCCATTCTTGTGCCAAAGGTGTTAAACGCGTATCAGCATTATCAGATCGTAAAGACAAACGAAATTCAGCACGTGACGTAAACATCCTATAAGGTTCACAAACCCCACGTGAAACCAAATCATCAACCATAACACCAATATAAGCGGTAGAACGACTTATAAATATTTCATCTAATTTACCTACTTTACGTGCCGCATTCAATCCCGCTAAAAGTCCTTGTGCTGCAGCTTCCTCATACCCTGTTGTACCATTAATTTGTCCCGCTAAAAACAATCCTGGTAAAGAGCGTAATTCTAAGCTTTTTGTTAATTGTTGTGGATTAACAAAATCATACTCAATAGCATAACCGGGCTGTAAAACTGTAGCATTTTCCAATCCTTCAATGGTTTTTAAGAAGGAAATTTGTACATCTTCAGGAAGAGAAGTAGAAAGACCATTTGGATAAACCGTATCATCATTTAATCCTTCTGGTTCCAGGAAAATCTGATGTCCATCACGTTCCCCAAATTTAACAATTTTATCTTCAACTGAAGGACAATAACGAGGTCCTAATCCTTCAATATTTCCAGAATATAAAGCAGAACGATGGATATTATCACGAATAATTTGGTGTGTTTGCGCATTAGTACGTGTTATTGCACATTCAATTTGTGGCTGTTCAATTTTCTCTGTTAAAAAAGAAAAAGGAACGGGATTTTCATCTGCTTGTTGTTTTGAAAGACGATCCCAATCTATTGTTTTTTTACTCAAACGAGCAGGGGTTCCAGTTTTTAATCGCCCAAGTTTTATATGATAATTTTTTAAACGTTCAGCAAGTTGCACACTTGCTGGATCTCCCATACGGCCAGCAGCCCATGTTTTATCACCGATATGAATAAAACCATTTAAAAATGTCCCTGTTGTTAAAACAACAGCACCAGAAAAAATTGTTCCTTGTTTTTTTAAAATAACACCTGATACACAATGATCTTTAACAATCAGATCAATAACTTCATCTTCAACGAGTGTCAGATTTTCTTGTTCTTTTAAAAATTTTTGAATGGCTTCTTTATAGAGTTGTCTATCTGCTTGTGTCCGTGGACCCCTCACTGCTGGTCCCTTGCGTCGATTAAGGAGTCTAAACTGAATTCCAGCAGCATCTGCTGCTCTTCCCATGAGACCATCTAACGCATCTATTTCACGTACTAAATGCCCTTTCCCAAGCCCCCCAATAGCAGGATTACAGGACATTGTTCCCAGTGCTGATATTTTATGTGTCAAAAGTGCTGTTTGTGCACCTACACGTGCTGAAGCTGAAGCTGCTTCACAGCCCGCATGACCACCACCAACAATGATAACATCATATGATTGCATTTAATTCATTCCATAGAGAATAGTTCTAAGGTTTCACGTGAAACAAGATATAAATTATATAATCTTTTAAATCTGTCTATGAAATAATCAATGTTTCACGTGAATCATTATTTACCAACACAAAACTCTGAAAAAATAATATCAAGCAAATCTTCAACATCAATATCTCCCGTAATTTTTCCAAGAAAATCACTTGCACGACGGAGATGTTCTGCACGTAAACTGAGATCAAGAGAATGATAATTAAGAGAATTTTCAATTTCCTTAACAGCTTCCTTTAATAATTGAAGTTGTCTTTTACGCGCTGGAACAAGATTCCCAACTTCAGAAGCACGACGATGACAAAATGATTCAAGTTTTTTGATAAAACAATCAAAATTTAAACCAGTTAATGCAGAAAATTGTATAGACCAGCACGGATCATTTTTCTCATAAAGATCAAGCTTATTACCAACACGCCATATTTCAGCCGATGTTTCTGGTAAATCAACTTGCTTAGGATTTACAATATCATAAACTAAAATAACCAAATCAGCTTCTCTCACATGCTGTTTAGCAACTTCTATTCCCAATTGTTCTATTTTATTTTCTGTTTTTCTAAAACCAGCAGTATCCGTTAAAAAAATAGGTAAACCACCAAGAACAAGTCTCATTTCTAAAGCATCACGAGTCGTTCCAGCTTCTTCCGTCACGATAGCAACAGATCTTCCTGCAAGACGATTCATAATGCTTGATTTCCCAGAATTAGGAGCCCCCGCAATAACAATTTTTAATCCATCACGTAAAATACTCGCACGTTCTCCTTCACGAATATGTTCTCGAAGAGAAGTACAAAGATCTTCCACATCTTTCCAAATTTTATCAGATATTGTATCAGGAATATCTTCTTCATCAGCAAAATCAAGTTCTGCTTCAATAAAAGCACGCACCTTCATAAGCTTATGACGCCAATCACGATAAAGTGTTGTTAAATGTCCACTTGTCCCCATAACTGCTAAACGCCGTTGACTTTCTGTTTCTGCTTCTATTAAATCAGCAAGACCTTCCGCTTGAACAAGGTCTAATTTTCCCTCCATAAATGCACGACGTGAAAATTCACCCGCTTCTGCAATACGGCATCCAGAAAATGTCGATAATTCATCGAGAAAACGATTAACAACTGCTTTTCCGCCATGTAAATGGAATTCTGCACAATCTTCTCCCGTAAAACTATGAGGAGCAGGAAAAAAAACAGTTAAAGCAGAATCTAAAAAGCTGCCATCACGAGCAATGAGATTTCCATAATGCATAAAGCGTGCTTTAGGTAAACAACCGCACAGTGTTTTAACGATATGCACAACATGAGGGCCAGAAAGCCGAATGACTGCAACCCCTGAAGGTAACAATCCACTCGAAACAGCAAAGATTGTATCCACAGGTTTTATCCTAATAAAAACTTTAATGACTCTAAGTATTCATTGAATCAAAAAATTCGCTATTATTTTTTGTTTGCTTTAATTTATCAATCAAAAACTCAATTGCATCTGTTACATTCATAGGTGCTAAAATACGACGAAGAACAAAAATTTTGTGTAAATCTTGTCGTGCGACCAAAAGCTCTTCCTTACGCGTTCCTGACTTTAAAATATCCATAGCAGGGAAAATACGCTTATCAGCAACTTTTCGATCAAGAACGATCTCGGAATTACCTGTTCCTTTAAATTCTTCAAAAATAACCTCATCCATACGGCTACCTGTATCAATCAAAGCCGTTGCAATAATAGTTAAAGAGCCACCTTCCTCAATATTACGTGCAGCACCAAAAAAACGCTTTGGACGCTGCAAAGCATTTGCATCAACACCCCCTGTCAAAACTTTACCTGAAGAAGGAACAACGGTATTATACGCACGCCCAAGACGTGTAATCGAATCAAGAAGAATAACAACATCGCGTCCATATTCAACGAGGCGTTTAGCTTTTTCAATGACCATTTCTGCCACCTGTACGTGACGTATTGCAGGTTCATCAAAAGTAGAAGAAACGACCTCTCCTTTTACTGAACGTTGCATATCTGTAACTTCTTCTGGTCGTTCATCAATCAAAAGAACAATAAGATAACATTCAGGATGATTAGTGGTAATAGAATGAGCAATATTTTGTAGGAGAACTGTCTTTCCTGTCCGAGGTGGTGCGACAATTAATCCTCTTTGTCCTTTTCCCAACGGAGATATCAGATCAATCACACGCGATGACATATCCTTCTCTGTAGGATCTTGTATTTCCATTTGGAAACGTTCATTTGAATAAAGAGGAGTAAGATTATCAAAGTGAATTTTGTAGCGAATCTTCTCAGGTTTTTCGAAATTAATTGTATTAATTTTAAGAAGAGCAAAATAACGTTCCCCTTCTTTTGGGCTCCGTATAGGACCTTCAATGGTATCCCCTGTTTTTAAAGAAAATGACTGGATTTGTGCAGGTGAAAGATAAATATCATCAGGTCCAGGAAGATAATTAGCGTCAGCAGAACGCAAAAATCCAAATCCATCTTGTAAAACTTCAACAACACCTTCTCCTATAATTTCTACGTCTTGTAGAGCAAGTTTTTTCAAAATCGCAAACATTAATTCTTGTTTGCGCATAAGGGAGGCATTTTCAACTTCTAATGTTTCAGCAAAAGAAACAAGTTCAACGGGATTTTTGCTTTTAAGTTCTTGTAGTTTCATTTTTTGCATGAAATATGCTCTTTTAATTAAGGAGAGAATTACCCTAGACAATTTATAGAGATTTTATAGAATGAAATATCTTTAAGAAAAAAATATTTTACACTCAATTTTTTCAATCTGCAAGTGCCATTTATATGAAATTTATTCGTGTAATATTAAGAATATTATATAAAATAATATAAAATCCAAATAGTATTTAATTATTTTATAATAAAAATATGAACTTAACCTATAGCATTAATGAAATATCATTCAAAAGCATTTTTTACAGAACTTTTTATTAATAAAGTTATATTAAAAGAGGATTCTTTTTATTTAAAGTTGTGTTTAGTGTGAATTATTTTTTATACGCCATTTATCCTCAATTTTATCCACAAAAGCAAAGAAAAAAAGAATAAAAATAACACTATCTTAAAGATGTTATCCTCTCTTTATTTTCATAAGAGGTTTTTGATTATCACAAGCTTTTAATTTGTGCATAATAATGGAGAATTTTTCCTAAATTTTAGGTTTATAAAAAACAGTGAAGATATATACACATGTCTTAACAAGGAGTTAAATTTTTT